>CALNAL010000059.1 GCA_937874445.1 uncultured Acetobacteraceae bacterium
GGCATGGGTCGGGCGACTCCGTGGCAGGAAACGCGCCGCTTCTAGCCCGCCCGGAGGGGCGATGCACCCCCTGTCCCCGGCGGGCGGAGGAAGTCACGGAATTTAGAGGTTTATCGTGCCATCATTGACGCGGAGCACCGGCTCCGCAACAACGGAGATCCGCGATGGCCGCCGGGGTCCCCCGGACGGCTCGGATCGCGGCCCTGTCCGAGGAAGGGAGCGTCACTGCCGATGAATGACCAGCCCGGAACCGTTGCGCCGCGTTCCCCGGCCCCGCCCCCGCTGGAGAGCAGCGCCGAAGCGCTGAAAGCCGCCATTCTCCAGAAGCTGATCTACCAGATCGGCAAGCGCCGCCGCACCGCCACCGAGCGCGACTGGTACATGGCCACCGCCCTGGCCGTGCGCGACCGCGTGGTGGACCACTGGATGGCCTCCACCGACGAGGCCTACCGCAAGGAAGAGCGGCGGGTGTACTACCTCTCGCTGGAATTCCTGGTGGGCCGGCTGCTGCTCGACAACGTCAGCGCGCTCGGCCTGCTCCAGCCGCTGCGCGAGGCCCTCTCCGGGCTCGGGCAGGATTTCGACCGGCTGCGGCGCGTCGAACCCGACCCGGCGCTGGGCAACGGCGGCCTCGGCCGGCTCGCCGCCTGCTACATGGAAAGCATGGCCACCCTGGGCATCCCCGCCCACGGCTACGGCATCCGCTACGAGCACGGGCTGTTCCGCCAGCTCATCGTGGACGGCTGGCAGCACGAGCGCCCCGAGGAGTGGCTCAACGCCGGCAATCCGTGGGAATTCCAACGCCCCGAGGTGGTCTACGAGATCGGCTTCGGCGGCACGGTGGAGGCCACGGCCGCCTCCGGGGCGGTGGCCCGCCAGATCTGGCACCCCGCCGAAAAGATGGAGGCCGTCGCCTACGACACGCCGATGGTGGGCTGGCGCGCCAAATGGGTGAACACGCTGCGCCTGTGGTGGGCCCGCCCCGCCGACCCCATCCGGCTCGATGCCTTCAACCACGGCGATCACATCGGCGCGATGCTGGAGCAGACCCGCGCGGAGACCATCTCCAAGCTGCTCTATCCCTCCGACGAGACCGCCGCCGGGCAGGAGCTGCGCTTCCGCCAGGAGTATTTCTTCACCTCCGCCTCGCTGCAGGATCTGGTGCGCCGCCACTTGATGAGCGGCGGCACCATCGCCACCCTGCCCGACAAGGTGGCGATCCAGCTCAACGACACCCACCCCGCCATCGGCATCGCCGAGATGATGCGCATCCTGGTCGATCTCCACCAGGTGCCCTGGGAGCAGGCGTGGGACTACACGCGGCACATCTTCAACTACACCAACCACACCCTGCTGCCCGAGGCTCTGGAAAGCTGGCCCGTCAGCCTGATCGATCGCCTGCTGCCCCGGCACATGCAGATCATCTACCTCATCAACGCGCTGCATCTCGATGCCGCCCGCGCCTTCAAGCCGGGCGACGACGGCTTCCTCGCGCGCGTCTCGCTGATCGAGGAGGGCGACGGGCGACGGGTACGCATGGGCAACCTCGCCTTCGTCGGCTCGGGGCACATCAACGGGGTCTCGGCGCTGCATTCGGAGCTGCTCAAGCAGACCGTGTTCCGCGATCTCAACGCGCTGCTGTCGGGGCGGATCGTCAACAAGACCAACGGGATCACCTTCCGCCGCTGGCTGCAGCAGGCCAATCCCGGGCTGATGGGGCTGATCGTCGAGGCGATCGGGCCGGCGGTGCTCGACGACACCGAAAGGCTCAAGGACCTCGAGCCCTTCGCCGGGGACGCCGCCTTCCGCGAGAAATACGCCGCCGTGCGCCACGCCAACAAGCAGGCGCTCGCCACCCTGATCCGCGACCGTCTCGAAATCCGCGTCGATCCGGACGCGCTGTTCGACGTGCAGGTCAAGCGCATCCACGAATACAAGCGCCAGCTGCTCAACCTGCTGGAGACGGTGGCGCTCTACAACGTCATCCGTGCCCATCCCACGCGGAGCTGGACGCCGCAGGTGCGCATCTTCGCCGGCAAGGCGGCGGCGAGCTACCACAACGCCAAGCTCATCATCAAGCTCGCCCACGACATCGGCAAGGTCGTCAACAACGACCCGACGGTGCGCGGGGCGCTGAAGGTGGTGTTCCTGCCCAACTACGGGGTGAGCCTGGCCGAGGCGATCATTCCCGCGGCCGACGTCTCCGAGCAGATCTCCACGGCCGGCATGGAAGCGTCCGGCACCGGCAACATGAAGCTCGGCCTGAACGGCGCGCTGACGGTGGCCACGCTGGATGGCGCCAATCTCGAGATGCGCGAGCACGTCGGGGCGGACAACATGTTCGTCTTCGGGCTCACCGCCGAGGAGGTGGAGGCGCGCCGGCGCGACACCCCCGCGGGGGATGCCGCCATCGCCGCCTCGCCGCGGCTCGCCGAGGTGCTCACCCAGATCGAGTCCGGGCTTTTTTCGTCCGATGACCGCAATCGCTATCGCGACCTGATCGGCGGACTGCGCTATCATGACCACTTCATGGTGTGCGCGGATTTCGAGTCCTACAGCCGAACGCAGGACGCCGTGCGAACCCTCTGGGCCGACAGGGAGGCATGGTGGCACACGGCAATCCTGAATACGGCGCGGATGGGCTGGTTCTCGTCGGATCGGGCCATCAAGGAGTACGCCGATGACATCTGGCACGTTCCCGTGTTCTCCCCCTGACGGTCGCCGCCCCTCAGGCGGCCGCTGGCAAGTCTCCGACGGCGCGATCCTGGCCCTGGCCGAGGCCCGCCACGGCGACCCCTTCGCCGTGCTCGGGCCCCATCCGATGGAGGGCGGCTACGTTCTGCGCGCCTTCCTGCCCGGCGCGACACAGGCCGCGCTGCTGACCGAGGCCGGCCCGGCGGCGCTGACATTGCGTCACCCCAGCGGGTTCTTCGAGGGCTTTCTGCCCGGCGCCCCCCCCGCCCCCGGCTACCGGCTGCATGCGGCCAATGCCGAGGCTAGCTGGGAGGTGGTCGATCCCTACGGTTTCACCGGCGTGCTGGGCGCGCTCGACGACCATCTGCTGGTCGAGGGCACCCATCGCCGGCTCTACGAGAAGCTCGGCGCCCACCCGATGCGCCACCAGGGCGTGGACGGCGTGCATTTCGCCGTGTGGGCGCCCAACGCCTCGGCGGTTTCCGTCGTCGGCGACTTCAACTTCTGGGATGCCCGCCGCCACCCCATGCGCAAGCGCATCGACAGCGGGGTGTGGGAGATCTTCCTGCCCGGCCTCGGCGAGGGCACCAAATACAAATTCCGCGTGCGCAGCGCCGACGGGCGCGACATGCCGCTCAAGGCCGACCCCTTCGGCTTCTTCGCCGAGCTGCGCCCGGCCACCGCCTCGGTCGTGGCGCGCACCGACAATTTCACCTGGACCGACGGGGAATGGATGGCGCGGCGCGCAACGCAGGATCCGCGGCGCGTGCCCATCTCCGCCTACGAGGTCCACCTCGGATCGTGGCGGCGCGGCTGGGCACACGAGATGTTCGACTGGGACCGTCTCGCTACCGAACTGGTGCCCTATGCCGCCGGACTCGGCTTCACGCATCTCGAGGTGATGCCGCTCACCGAGCATCCGCTCGACGATTCCTGGGGCTACCAGCCGGTGGGGATGTTTGCCGTCACCGCGCGCTTCGGGCAGCCCGACGGGTTCGCCCGCTTCGTCGATGCCGCCCATCGCGCGGGCCTGGGCATCATCCTCGACTGGGTGCCGGCGCACTTCCCCACCGATGCGCATGGGCTGGCGCAGTTTGACGGCCAGCCGCTTTACGAATGTGCCGACCCAAGGCGCGGCATGCACCAGGAATGGGGCACCGCGATCTTCGACTACGGGCGGAGCGAGGTTTCCAACTACCTCATCGCCTCGGCGCTCTACTGGCTCGACCGCTTCCACATCGACGGGCTGCGCGTGGATGCCGTGGCCTCGATGCTCTACCTCGACTATTCGCGCAAACCCGGCGAGTGGCTGCCCAACCCCGACGGCTCCAACGACAACCGTGACGCCGTGCGCTTCCTCCAGCACATGAACGCCGCCGCCTATGCGGCGCATCCCGGCGTGTTCACGGTGGCCGAGGAATCCACCGCCTGGGCGGGGGTGACGGCGCCGGCCTATGTCGGCGGGCTCGGCTTCGGGCTCAAGTGGAACATGGGGTGGATGCACGACACCCTCGACTATCTCGCGAAGGACCCGGTGTACCGCCCCTGGCACCACGACCGCATCACCTTCGGGCTGCTCTACGCCTTCGCCGAGAACTTCGTGCTGCCGCTCTCCCACGACGAGGTGGTGCACGGCAAGCACTCGCTGCTGGGGCGCATGCCCGGCGACGAGTGGCAGCGCTTCGCCAACCTGCGCGCGCTCTATGCGCTGATGTGGGCCTACCCCGGCAAGAAGCTGCTGTTCATGGGCCAGGAGATCGGCCAGGGCGACGAGTGGAACTCCAACGACCAGGTGCAATGGCACCTGCTGGAATATCCGCTTCACCAGGGCGTGCAGAAGCTGGTGGGCGACCTCAACCACCTCTACCGCGACCTGCCCGGCCTGCACGCGCGCGACTGCGAGGCCGACGGATTCGCCTGGCTGGTGGTGGACGACGCCGCGCAGTCGGTCTTCGCCTGGATGCGCACGGCCGAGGGCGAAAAACCCGTGGTGTGCGTGGTGAATTTCACTCCGGTGGTGCGCCGGGGCTACCGCGTGGGGCTGCCCTGCGGCGGCGCCTGGCGCGAGGTGCTCAACACCGACGCCCGCCTCTACGGCGGCTCGGACGTGGGCAACGGCGGGGAGGTGATGGCCGAAGCCGTGGAGACGCACGGCCAGCCGGCCTCCGCGGAACTCACCCTGCCCCCGCTGGGCGCGCTGTGGCTCACGCCCGCATGATCCGCAGGAATGCCGATCGGGATGCGCCCAAGGTCGTCTGGGGGGGTGGCGTGGCGGCGGTGCGCCCAAACAAAGACATCCCAGCCGGCCGGCGGGGATGAGGTTCACCTTGAGAAAAACCGCCTTTCCTTGCTAGAATTGCAATGAAATCAGGAGAGGAAAGGCGGGTCGAAAAATGAACGCCTCCAATCGCTACGTCCCGGCCAGCGCCCCGATCTCACGCTCGGCGATGGCCTATGTGCTGGCAGGGGGGCGCGGCAGCCGATTGATGGAATTGACCGACCGTCGTGCCAAGCCCGCCGTCTATTTCGGCGGCAAGGCCCGCATCATCGACTTCGCCCTCTCCAACGCCCTGAACTCTGGCATCCGCCGCATCGGGGTGGCCACGCAGTACAAGGCCCACAGCCTGATCCGCCATCTGCAACGGGGCTGGAATTTTCTCCGTTCGGAACGAAAAGAGAGCTTCGACATCCTGCCCGCCTCGCAGCGCATGGGCGACGAGGCGTGGTATGCCGGCACCGCCGATGCCGTCTATCAGAACCTCGACATCGTCGAGCCCTACAACACCGAATACATCGTGGTCCTGGCCGGCGACCACATCTACAAGATGGACTACGAGAAGATGCTGCGCCAGCATGTCGAGGCCGGCGCCGACGTGACGGTGGCCTGCATCGAAGTGCCGCGCGAGGCCGCCAAGGGATTCGGCGTGATGGCGGTCGACGAGCAGGAACGCATCACCGCCTTCATCGAGAAACCCGCCGATCCGCCCGCCATTCCCGGCGACCCGGAGCATGCGCTCGCCAGCATGGGCATCTACGTGTTCGGCACGCGCTTCCTCATCGAGCAGCTCAAGCGCGATGCCCACGACAAGGCCTCCAGCCACGACTTCGGCAAGGACATCATCCCCTACGTGGTCAAGAACGGCAAGGCGGTGGCCCACCCCTTCTCGCGCTCGTGCGTCCGTTCCGGAATGGAATCGGAAGCCTACTGGCGCGACGTCGGCACGGTGGACGCCTACTGGGAGGCCAACATCGACCTCACCGCGGTCGTGCCCGCCCTCGACCTCTACGACCGCGACTGGCCGATCTGGACCTACGGCGAGATCAATCCGCCGGCCAAGTTCGTCCACGACCAGGACGGGCGGCGCGGCCAGGCCATCGCCTCGCTGGTCTCGGGCGGGTGCATCATCTCCGGCGCCTCGGTGCGGCGCTCGCTGCTGTTCACCGGCGTGCACGTGCACTCCCACGCCGAGCTGGAGAACGCGGTGATCCTGCCCGAGGTGGACATCGCCCGTCACGTGCGGCTGCACAACGTGGTGGTGGACCACGGCGTGCGCCTGCCCGCCGGCCTGGTGGTGGGCGAGGACCCCGAGCTCGACGCCAAGCGCTTCCGCCGCACCGACCGGGGGGTCTGCCTGATCACCCAGCCGATGATCGATGGCCTGGTGCCGTGACCCACGCCGTTCTTTCCGTTGCCTCGGAATTCTTTCCTGTCGTGAAAACAGGCGGGCTCGCCGACGTGGCGGCCGCCCTGCCGGCGGCCCTCGCCGGGGAGGACTTCGCCGTCACCACCCTGCTGCCGGGCTATCCGGCGGTGATGGCCGCGCTGCGCGATCGTGCCGAACTCTACTATTTCGCGAAGCTGGCCGAGGGGCCGGCCCGTCTGTGGCGCGGACGGATCGGCCCGCGCGACGTGGCGGTGCTGGAGGCCGACCATCTCTTCGCCCGCACCGGCGGGCCGTATCAGGACGTCACCGGGCGGGACTGGCCCGACAACTGGCGCCGCTTCGCCGCGCTGGCCTGGGTGGGCTGCGAGCTGGCCTGCGGTCGCGCCGGCGCCTATGCCGCCGATCTGGTGCAGGCGCACGACTGGCAGGCCGCGCTGACCCCCGCCTATCTGCACTACGCCGGCGGGCCGCCCTCGGTGATGACGCTGCACAACCTGGCCTTCCAGGGGCAGTTCGCGCCCGAGGTGTTTCCCCTGCTCGGCCTGCCGCCGGCGGCCTGGAGCGTGGAGGGCGTCGAGTATTACGGCGGCGTGGGCTACCTCAAGGCGGGCATCCTCTTCGCCGATGCCGTCACCACCGTCTCGCCCACCTACGCCGCGGAAATCCGCACCGAGGCGGGCGGCATGGGCCTGGGCGGGCTGCTGCGCGGACGCGGGCGGCGGCTGATGGGCATCCTCAACGGGCTCGACACCGGGGTGTGGAACCCCGCCACCGACTCCCTGCTGGCCCACACCTACACCGCCCGCAACCGCACCCACCCCCACATGGGCCGCGCCGCCTGCAAGGCCGCGCTGCAGGAGCGGATGGGGCTGGAGCCCGACCCCGAGGCGCTGCTGTTCGGCGTGGTCAGCCGGCTCTCCTGGCAGAAGGGGCTCGACCTGCTGCTCGGCGCCCTGCCCGTGCTGCTGGAGTCCGGCGCGCAGCTCGCGCTGGTGGGCTCGGGCGACGCCGCGCTGCGCGACGGGTTCCTCGCCGCGGCCGCGGCCCACCCCGGGCGGGTCGGCTGCTTCATCGGCTACGACGAGAAGCTGGCCCACGCCATGATGGGCGGCGCCGACGCGGTGCTGGTGCCCTCGCGCTTCGAGCCCTGCGGCCTCACCCAGCTGTCCGCCCTGCGCTACGGCGCGCTGCCGGTGGTGGCGCGCGTGGGCGGGCTCGCCGACACGGTGATCGACGCCAACGAGATGGCCCTCTCCGCCGGGGCCGGCACCGGGGTGATGTTCTCGCCCCCCGACCAGACCATGCTGGAGACGGCCCTCGCGCGCACCGCCGCGCTGTGGGCCGACCGCAAGCAGTGGACCCGCCTGCAAGGCAACGCCATGCGCACCGACGTCTCGTGGAAGCATCCGGCGGCCCGCTACGCCGCGCTGTTCCGCGAACTCATCGCTGACCGCACGACTGCCGGCAGCACGCCTGTGGGCAGCACGCCTGTGGGCAGCACGACCGCCGGCAGCACGCCTGTGGGCAGCACGACCGCCAGCAGCACGACCGCCGGCAGCACGACCGCCGGGAGCACGATCGCTGGGGGCACGATCGCCGGGGACACGATCGCCGGGGGCACAACCGGGGGCGAGGCGGCGTGACGGCTCCGGGCGCGCCGGCCCCGCTGGGGGTCACGCCGGGGAACGGGGGCGTCAACGTCGCGGTGCATGCGCCGCGCGCCACGGCGGTGTTCTTCTGCCTCTTCGACGAAACCGGTTCCACAGAGATCGCCCGCCTGCCGCTCTGCGCCCGCACCGGGCCGGTGTGGCACGGGTTCTTTCCCGGTGTGGCGCCGGGCGCGCGCTACGGCCTGCGCGCGGCCGGGCCGTGGGCGCCGGCGGAGGGGCTGTTCTTCAACCCCGCCCGGCTGCTGCTCGACCCCTTCGCCGTGGTGCTC
>CALNAL010000060.1 GCA_937874445.1 uncultured Acetobacteraceae bacterium
AGCGCCGAAATCATCGGCGAGATGTGGGAGAAATACAGCTCCCTCTGCCCCCTGGCCTCGCTGTGCGGCCTGATGCGCGCCCCCACCGCCCCCATCGCCGCCACCCCGGAGGGGCCGCAGCTCACCCTGCAGGTGCTGGAGGATTGCGTGGCGGTGGCCACCGCCGCCGGCCATCCGCCACGGCCGGAGGTGCTGGACACCTTCCGCGGCTGGCTCACCGATCCGCGGGGAAAATTCGGCGCCTCGATGATGCGCGACATGGTGCACGGCGGAAAGGTCGAGGCCGACCAGATCGTGGGCGACATGCTGGCGCGGGCCCACGCGCTGGGTCGCCCGGCCACGCTGCTGGCCGCGGCCGACACGCTGCTGCGGGTCTACCAGGCCGGCCAGACGGCCAGCTGAACCCGCCTTCAGGGCCCCGCCTTCAGGGGGGAGTCCCCCCCTCCTGGAGCGCGATCCAGCAGAGCACGGCGTCGGTGAAGCAGCGGGTGGGGGCCAGGCCGGTCTGCTCGCCGAAGCGGGCCAGCCGGTAGGAAAGCGTGTTGCGGTGCACCCCCAGCGCCGCGGCGGTGGCCGAGCCGTCGAGGTTGCTGGCGAGCAGCGCCCGCAGGGTCGCGCGCAGTGCCGGGCGACGGCGGCACAGCGCAGCCACCTCCGCCAGCACCGGCAGCCCGGCGACGCCGCCCTCGCCCTCCGCCAGACGGGCGCGCAGATAGGCGGCCAGCAGCGCCGGCTCGGAGAGAGCCCGCAGCGGCGTGCGCCGGTCGGCGCGGGCGAGGGCGAAGGCCGCCTGGCGGCAGGAGGCCGGCAGCGCCCCCGCCGGCACCCGCCCGCCGAGGCCGGCACGCACCATCAGGTCCGAGGCGTGCGCGAGATGGCGCCGCAGCGCCTCCACGCGGGGACGCAGGACGGCCTCATCCCCCGCCTCGAACAGCACGACGACGCTCTCGCCCCGGGGGGCCACGAAATCGCCGGGGCGCAGCTCCTCCGTGTGCCCGGGGGGAGCTTGCAGGGTCTCCAGGGGCAGGCGCGTCAGGTTGCCGAGTTCGCCGCGCAGCGCCCCGCTCTCGCTGGCGGCATGGAACAGCGCCACCACGCGGGGGCGTTCGAGGTCGAAGCCGAAGGGACGGGCGAGGCGCCGCGCGGCGGGGGGCAGCTCGTCGCCGGGGTGGTGCAGCAGGAGGGCGGCGAATTCCTCGCGCAGGCGCCGGTCGGCCCCGGATTCACGCTGGAGCGCGGCGCGTTCCAGCTCCAGCTCGGCGATCATCTTCACCAGCTGGGCGGTGTTGTGCACCTCGGAGGGCTCGCCGAAGATTCCCACCACGCCGATCGGCGCGCCGTCGCGGAAGATGGGGATGTTGATGCCCTGCAACGCGCCGGGATAGCGGGCCAGCTCGTCGGGAAAGATCTCCACGGTCTCGCCGGTCTCCACGGCCAGCCGCGCGCCGGTGTGGACGGTGCCGATGCGGTGGGGATGGCCCGATGCGATGATGATTCCGCGGGGGTCCATCAGGTTCACGTTGCGATGGACGACGGGGATGATGATGTCGACGATTCTCTGGGCGAGCTCGGCGTCGATGCGCATCGCGGCGCTTCCTTGTGCATTCTGCACAAATTATTAGGCATTTTTCGTCGGATTCGCAGCAGTTTTCCAGTTCGGCCCGGCCCCGCGCCCTCCTATTCTCCTCACCGTTTCGTGAGTTCTCGTTCCAACCCGCCCTGCCCGCCGCGCCCGGAATCAAACCCCGGCGCGTTGCCCTCCCGACTCGTCCTCAAAATCCAACAACAAAAACGTCCAGGGAGCCCCCTCGTGACAACAGGTCTTTTCCTTCTGGTCCTCGTGGCCAGTATTATTCTGCTTCTGTTCTTGACGATCGTCGTCAAGCTGCATCCGTTCATTGCCCTCATCACCACCACCGCCTTTGTCGGCCTGGCCACCGGCATGCCCCTCGCCCACATCGTGACCTCGATCGAGGGCGGCATCGGCGGCTTCCTCGGCATGCTCGCGCCGATCCTCGTGCTCGGGGCCATCGTCGGAAAGATGATGGAGGTCTCCGGCGGCGCCGAGCGCCTCGCCCGCACCCTGATCCACCTGCTGGGCCGGCGGCGCACCCACTGGGCGATGATGATCGTGGGCTACATCTGCGGCATCCCGGTGTTCTTCCAGGTCGGCATCGTGCTGCTGATGCCGCTGCTGTTCAGCGTGGCGCGCGCGGCGGGGATGTCGCTCATCATGGTCGGCATCCCGATGATCATCGGACTGTTCACCGTCCATTGCGTGGTGCCGCCGCATCCCGCGGCCACGGCCGTGGCGGTGGCGTTGCATGCCGATCTCGGCCGCGTCATCCTCTACGGCCTGATCGTCGGCCTGCCCGCCTCGATCGTCGCCGGCCCGCTCTTCGGCAAGCTGATCGGCAACCACTTCACCCTCCAGCCCCCCGAGCACCTCCAGCAGATCGCCGCCCTGCCCGACGAGGCCCTGCCGCGGCTCGACGTCACCCTGCTCACCATCCTCTGCCCGCTGCTGCTGATGATCAGCAAGACGGTCTTCGAAGCCATCCTGGGCCCGCACAATCCGGCGATGCCGCTGATCTCCTTCATCGGCCAGCCGATCGTGGCGCTGTTCATCTCGGCGATCCTCGCCTACGGCACCCTCGGCCTGGCGCGCGGGCGCAACATGCACGAGCTGGCTGTCTTCTCCGACAAGGCGATCGGGCCGATGGCGGCGATCCTGGTGGTCATCGGCGCGTCGGGCGCCTTCAACAAGGTGCTGATGGATTCCGGCATCGGCGAGGCGCTGAAGGTGGTGCTGACGGCCTGGCAGATCGACCCGTACCTGCTCTCGTGGGCCACCGCGCTGATCCTGCACATCGCCATCGGCGGGGCGACCATCGCCATGATGACGGCGGTGGGGCTCATCCTGCCGATCCTGCCGCTCTATCCCACGGCCGACCCGGCGCTGATCGCGGTGGCCATCGGCATCGGCACGATCGGATTCTCGCATGTCAACGACCCGGGATTCTGGTTCGTGAAGGAGTATTTCGGCCTGTCGATGCCCGATATGTTCAAGACCTACACGGCCTCCACGGTCATCGCCTCCTTCGTCGGACTGGCCGCGCTGATGCTGTTCCGCATGGCCCTCGGGCTCTAGGGGTACCCACATGAAGATCACTGTCGCCCTGGACAACAACGTCCCGATCAGCACGCCGCTGCCGCTGAAGGCCGAACACGGCGCCTCCTTCCTCATCGAGATCGACGGCCGGCGCATCCTCCTCGACACCGGCCAGAGCGGCGCCGTGGTGGACAATCTGGCCCTGCTCGGCACCCATCCTTCCGCGCTCGACATGGTGGTGGTCAGCCACGGCCACTACGACCACGCCGGCGGGCTGCAGGCGGTGCTGCAGGAGACCCGCCCCGACGTCGAGGTGGTGGTGCATGCCGGGGCCTGGGGGCCGCGCTACTCGCTGGCCGGCACCCGGCGCCGCCCGATCGGCATCCCCTGCCCCGAATCCTACCTGCGCACCCTCGGCGGGCGGTGGGACGTGCGCGAGACGCCGCGCCGGCTCTCCGAGAACCTGTGGTACAGCGGCTCGGTTCCGCGCGTGACGGCCTTCGAGCACGGCGATGCCAAGCTGGTCGGCGCCGACGACGCGCCCGACCCGGTCATCGACGACACCTCGCTGTTCTGTCGCGGCCCGCGGGGGCTGGTGGTGATCTCCGGCTGTGCCCACGCGGGCCTGGTCAACACCGTCCGCCACGGCTTCGCGCTGACGGGGCTGGACCATCTGCAGGGCTGGATCGGCGGCACCCATCTCGGCCCCGTCTCGCCCGACCAGCAGGAGCGGACCCTCGCCCAGCTCGCGGCCTGGCAACCGGAGTTCGTGGCGGCCAACCACTGCACCGGCTTTCCGATGATGGCGCGGCTGCGCGAGATGTTCGGGGATCGTTTCATTCCGGCCTTCGTCGGCACCGTCGTCGAGGTCTGATCCCCTTCTCCGAACGCTCCTGAAACGACACGGCCCGCCGCGGGATCCCTCCGCGGCGGGCCGTTTGTCTGCGCCCCTCTCCGTCGCAGCGAATGCCCCCTTGCGGAAGGCCGGGAGGAGTCATACCGTTCCTTTAAAAGGAACAGTGTTCCATATAGAGGAACGTTTCGATTCCATGAAACCCCGCTCCCTCGACACCGCGCTCGGCCTGCTGGAGCGCTTCACCGCCGATCATCCCCAGTGGGGCGTGCGCGAACTCGCCGTGGCCAGCGGCCTCGCCCCCTCGATGGTCCAGCGTGTCCTCGCCACCTTCCACGACCACGGCCTGCTGGAACGCACCCCCGCGCGCAAATACCGGCTCGGCGTGCGGCTGTGGGAACTCGGCAGCCGTTTCCGCGACCAGTTCCAGTTGGCCGACGTCGTGCTGGACCGCCTGCGCGCCCTCGCCGAGGCCACCGGCGAGACCACCTGGCTCAGCCTTCTCCAGGGCGACGAAGCCGTCTGCGTGCAGCTCTGCGAGAGCCGCGAGAGCGTGCGGGTGGCCATCCACCTCGGCGGACGCACCCCCCTGCAGGCCGGCTCGCGCGGCAAGGTGATGCTCGCCTTCCTGCCGCCGCCCCGTCGCGACGCCCTGCTCGCGGCCGCCTTCCCCGACTCTCCCGAACGCCGCGACGCCTTCGCCCGCGAACTCGAGGAAGCGCGCCGCCAGGGCTGGTGCCTCACCTGCGGCGAGCGTCTGGCCGGCGTGGTCGGGCTGAGCGTCCCGCTGTTCGACCGTGCCGGCGCGGTCTTCGCCTCCGTCACCGTGGGCGGCCCCGCCGCGCGCATGCCCCAGGCACGCATCGATGCCTGCCGCCCTCCCCTGCTCGCCCTCGCCCGCGAGCTGCAAACCCATTTTCAGATGTTCGAATGAAGTCTCCGCGATGACCTCTCCCCTCGTGCTTGCCGATTTCGGTTCCTTCTTCGTCCCCGGCCATCTTGTCGAAACCACCGGAGCGCCGGTGGAGACCATGGTGCTCGCCGCGGGCGGCGTGCCGGTGCGCATCGACCCCAATGGCACCACCTCGGTGGGGGCGATGTACGTGCAGTATTTCCGCCCCGTCGGCTCGGAGCGGCGCCCGCCGCTGCTGTTCTGGCACGGCGGCTCGATGAGCGGCGTCGCCTGGGAGAGCACCCCCGACGGCCGTCCGGGCTGGCTCGACTATTTCCTGCGCGCCGGCTGGGCCTGCGCGGTGGTCGATGCGGTCGAGCGCGGCCGGTCCGGCTGGGCGCCGCGCGACGCGCATTTCGCCGCCCCGGCGATGCTGCGCACCCTGCAGGACAGCTTCGTGCAGTTCCGCCTCGGCACCCGCCCCCGCGCCGCCACCCTCGAGGCACTGCGCGAGGCCGCCTATCCCGGCTGCCGTTTTCCGCTCGAAGCCTTCCCCGCCTTCATGCACCAGGTCGTGCCGCGCTGGTCCGACACCGACGATCTCGCGCTCGCCGCCTATGCCGGCCTGCTCGAGCGCCTCGGCCCGGCGGTCATCGTGGCCCATTCGCAAGGAGCCGCCTACGCCTTCCGCGCGGCCGAGCGCAGCCCCGGCAAGGTGGCCGCGATCGTCGCCGTCGAGCCCGCCCAGGGCGGCACCTCCGACGGCGCGGCGCTGGCCGACGTCCCCGTGCTCGCCCTCTACGGCGACCACCTCGCCCGCGATGCCCGCTGGCCGCACATCCGCGCACGCACGGACGGCTGGTTCGCCTCCGCACGGACCGCCGGGGCGAACATCGACGTGCTCGACCTGCCGAGCCGCGGCATCGTCGGCAACTCGCATCTGCTCATCATGGAAAACAACAACGCGGCGCTGGCCGCGCTGGCGGCCGAATGGCTCGACCGTCAGCGCCTGCCTCGTTCCAGCGCCCAATGGGAGAGATCATCCAATGCCTGACAGCCCTCCGGACTCCCTCGCCGAAGACTCCGGCGCCATCGAACGCAGCGCCATGGCCAAGCTGGCCTGGCGCCTGATGCCCTTTCTGACCGTCGGCTACTTCCTGGCCTCGCTCGACCGCGTCAACGTCGGCTTCGCCGCGTTGCAGATGAACCAGGATCTCGGCCTGTCCGCAGCGGCTTTCGGCATGGGGGCGGGACTGTTCTTCGTCTCCTATTGCCTGTTTGCCGTGCCCTGCAACGTGATGATGGTGCGCGTCGGCGCGCGGCGCTGGCTGTCGGTGGTGATGCTCGCCTGGGGCGTGCTGGCCTCGCTCACCTCGCTGGTGCAGGGCCAGTGGAGCTTCTATGGCGTGCGCTTCCTGCTCGGCATCGCCGAGGCCGGATTTTTCCCAGGCGTGATCTACTACTTCACCCTCTGGTTCCCGACGCAGCGGCGCAGCCGGGTGGTGGCCATCCTGATGATCGCCCTGCCGATCTCCAGCGTGCTGGGCTCGCCGCTCTCGGCCGCGCTCCTGCTCACCGACGGCTGGTTCGGCCTGCGCGGCTGGCACTGGCTGTTCATCGTGGAGGGCTTCCCGGCGGTGCTGATGGGGCTCAGCCTGTCGCTGGTGCTGCCGGCCTCGATCCGCACGGCCCGCTTCCTGACGGAGGCCGAAAAGCGCTGGCTGGAAACCGAGGTCGCCCGCGAGCCGAAGGACACCACCATCAAGGCGGGACTCTCCTTCTGGCAGGTGCTGTGCAATCCGTACGTGCTGGCGCTGACCCTGGTCTACGTCGGCGCAACCTCGGTCACCAACGCGCTGTCGCTGTGGCAGCCGCAGATCATCAAGTCCTACAACCTCACCACCATGCAGGTGGGGCTGCTCAACTCGGTGCCCTTCGCCGTTGCCGCCGTGGCGATGTATCTGTGGGCCTCGCACTCCGACCGCACCCGCGAGCGCACGGTGCATACCGCCCTGCCGCTGGCGCTCGCCACGCTCGGGCTGGTCTGCACCCTCTTCGTGCACGGGCTCGCCCCGATGATCCTGGTGCTGTGCGTGGTCATCATGGCCGCCTCGATGGTCAAGGGCCCGTTCTGGGCGCTGGCCACGGAGATGCTGCCCTCGCACGTCTCCGCCACCGCGATCGGCCAGATCAATGCGCTGAACAACATCGGCGTCTTCTGCGCCACCTACGCGATCGGCTACATCCGCACCACGACCGGCAGCTTCGCCACCGCGCTCACCCCGCAGCTGGTGCTCACCGGCATCGCCTGCATCACCGCGCTGTGGCTCGGCCACGCCCGCGCCGCCCACCGGCGCGCCAGCGGGGGCTAAGCAAGATAAGGCAAGGAAGGTGTTCTCCTTTCGGGAAAGGAGAACCAGGAAAGCTTTATCCTATAAGGGCTCCGCGCCTGGGTCAGACGCGGAGCCCAACGAACAAAAGTCCTTTTTGCTTCTTTTTCCTTCAGGAAAAAGAAGCCTTTCTTCATTCCCGAAGTCGCGCCGCGCTCAGGCGGCCTGCGGCACCTCCCGGGGCACCTGGTCGAGGTGGCAGGCCATCACGTGCCCGGCGCTCGATCCGGGGGCCGCGCGCAGCTGCGGTTCCTCGACGCGGCAGCGGTCGAAGGCGAACGGGCAGCGCGTGTGGAAGCGGCAGCCGGAAGGCGGATGGATCGGGCTCGGAACGTCGCCGTGCAGGATGATGCGGTGGCGTTCCGCCTTGGGGTCGGGCACCGGCACGGCGGAGAGCAGCGCGCGCGTGTAGGGATGGTGCGGCGTCGAGAACAGCGTGCGCCGGTCTGCGAGTTCGACGATCTTGCCGAGATACATCACGGCGACGCGGTGGGTGATGTGCTCCACCACCGCGAGGTCGTGGCTGATGAACAGCAGCGCCAGTCCGAGTTCGTCCTGCAGATCGGAGAGCAGGTTGACGATCTGCGCCTTCACCGAGACGTCGAGCGCCGAGACCGCCTCGTCGCAGATGATGAGGTCCGAGCCGGGCGCCAGCGCGCGGGCGATGCCGATGCGCTGGCGCTGCCCGCCGGAGAACTCGTGGGGGAAGCGCCGCATGGCGTCGCGCGGCAGGCGCACCTTGTCCATCAGCTCGGCGACGCGGTCGTCGAGTTCGCTGCCGTGGGCGAGGCCGAAGTTGAGGATCGGCTCGGCGATCACGTCGCGCACGCGCTGGCGCGGGTTGAGCGAGGAGAACGGGTCCTGGAACACCACCTGCACGCGCCGGCGCATCGGGCGCAGCTGGCGGGGGGGCAGATTGTCCACCCGCTCGCCGTCGAGCCACACCTCGCCGTCGGTGATGGGGAACAGCCGCAGGATCGACTTGCCGACGGTGGACTTGCCGCAGCCGGACTCGCCCACCAGCGAGAGGGTCTCGCCCTTGGCGATGTCGAAGGTCACGCCATCGACGGCATAGACGTAGCCGGTGGTTCCGCCGAGCAGTCCGCCATGCAGGGGAAAGTGCTTCTTGAGGGCATTCACCTCGAGAAGCTTGGGGGTCCTGTTCATGCCGCCTCCGCGATTTCGCCGGCGAAATGGCAGGCGACGAACTGTCCGGGCCGGCGCTCCTGCACGGCCGGAGCCACCTTGCGGCAGACCTCGCGGACATGCTCGCAGCGTCCGGCGAAGGGGCATCCGGTGATGCGCTTGCGCAGGCTGGGCACCTGCCCGCCGATCTCGGTGAGCTTGGTGCGCTTCTCGCTGCGCAACGAGGAGCCGAGCCGCGGCACCGCGCCGAGCAGGCCCACGGTATAGGGATGCAGCGGGTTGCCGAAGATCGCCTCGGCGGTACCCTCCTCCACCTTGCGTCCGGCGTACATCACCACCACCCGCTCGGCCATCTCGGCCACCACGCCGAGGTCGTGGGTGATGAGCATGATCGCCGAGCCGAGGCGGGTCTTGAGGTCGCGCATCAGGTCGAGGATCTGCGCCTGGATGGTGACGTCGAGCGCGGTGGTGGGTTCGTCGGCGATCAGGAGGCGCGGGTTGCAGGCCAGCGCCATGGCGATCATCACGCGCTGGCGCATGCCGCCCGACATCTGGTGGGGATACTCGCGCACCCGCTGGCCGGGCTCGGAGATGCCCACCAGCGCGAGCATCTCGACCGCCCTCTCCTCCGCGGCACGATGCGAAAGTCCTTCGTGCAGCCGCAGGGTTTCGCCGATCTGCCGGCCCACGGTGAGGACGGGATTGAGCGAGGTCATCGGCTCCTGGAAGATCATCGAGATGTC
The DNA here is from genome assembly GCA_937874445.1 of uncultured Acetobacteraceae bacterium. GTDB lineage: Bacteria > Pseudomonadota > Alphaproteobacteria > Acetobacterales > Acetobacteraceae > Rhodovastum. The sequence continues at coordinate 9,137 of CALNAL010000060.1, forward strand.
CTTGCCGCGGACGCGGCGCATCTCGGCCTCGGACATCTTCAGGAGGTCGCGTCCCTCGAAGAGGATCCGCCCCGCGGTCTTTCCCGGCGGTTCCGGGATCAGCCGCAGGATGGACATCGAGGTGACGCTCTTGCCGCAGCCGCTCTCGCCGACCACGGCGACGGTCTCGCCGGCGGCGATCTCGAAGGAGAGTCCCTCGACGGCACGCACCACGCCCTCGGGCGTGCCGAAATGCGTCTGCAGATTCTCGACCTTCAGCAAGGGTTCGCCCATCTGCTCAGATCCTCTTGGCCAGGCGCGGGTCGAGGGCGTCGCGCAGCCCGTCGCCGAGCAGGTTCACCGCCAGCACGGTGATCGAGAGGAACACCGCGGGGAAGAACACGATATAGGGCTTGACCTGCCAGAGCGCGCGGCCCTCGGCCATGATGTTGCCCCAGGAGGGAATGATCGGCGGCGTGCCGGCGCCGATGAAGCTGAGGATGGCCTCCGAGATCATCGCCGCGGCGCAGATGAAGGTGGCCTGCACGGTGAGCGGTGCCAGCGTGTTGGGCAGGATGTGCTTGATGATGATCTTGGGCGTGCGCGTGCCCGAGGCGATGGCCGCCTCCACGTAGGGCTGCTCGCGCAGGCTCAGCACCACGCCGCGCACCAGCCGCGAGACGCGCGGCACCTCGGCGATGGTGATGGCGATGATGACGTTGCGCACCGAGCCCCGCGTCAGCGCCATCAGCGCGATGGCGAGCAGGATGGAGGGGATCGACATCATGCCGTCCATGATCCGCATGATCACGGCATCGAGCCAGCGCACGAAGCCGGAGACCAGGCCGATCACCATGCCCACCACGGCAGAGAAGAAGGCCACCGCGAAGCCGACGATCAGCGAGACGCGGGTGCCGTAGAGCACGCGCGAATAGACGTCGCGCCCGAGCATATCGGTGCCGAACCAGTACTGCACGGCGGGCGGATGGCGTCCGCCGGCGAACCAGTAGGAGAGCCAGGCGATGAGGTCGGGCGGCGGCCGGGTGCGCCGCGCCGGGGCCAGGGCCGTCGGATCGACGGTGCCGAGCCAGGGCGCGAAGATGGCCATGGCCACGACCAGCGCGAGCAGCAGCCCGCCGAAGGCCATGGTCGGGTGGCGATAGACGACGGTGCCGACGCGGCCGCGCTCCTTGCGCGGGGGCAGCACCTCGGGAAGGTCTGGCGCCGCAACGATTCCCGCGACGGAAGGTTCGGAGGTGCTCAATAGCGGATCCTCGGATCGAAGACGGTGTAGAGCAGGTCAACGCCGAGGTTGACCAGCACGTAGATGAACGAGAACAGCAGCACGACGCCCTGGATCACCGGGTAGTCGCGCCGGAGGATGGCATCCACCACCAGCCGCCCCACGCCGGGAATGGCAAACACGCTTTCGGTCACCACCGCGCCGCCGATCAGCCCGGCGATGCCCAGCCCGATGACGGTGACGATCGGCACGGCGGCATTCTTGAGCGCGTGCTCGAAGAGGATGGCGAGCTGCCCGACGCCCTTGGACTTGGCGGTGCGCACGTAGTCCTGGTTGAGCACCTCCATCATGGTGGCCCGCGTGATGCGTGCGATCAGCGCGATATAGGCGCTGCCGAGGGTGACGGCAGGCAGGGCGAGATTGGCGAGCCAGGGGCGCAGGCCGTCGGCGATCGGCGTGTAGCCCTGCACTGGCAGCCAGTCGAGCTTGAGCGCGAAGCCCCAGGCCAGCAGGTAGCCGACCACGAACACCGGGATGGAGAAGCCGGCCACGGCCAGCACCATCACGATGCGATCGATCCACCCGCCATGCTTCCAGGCGGCGACCACCCCCATCGGCACGGCGATGACGATGGAGAACACCAGGGTGAGCACCATTAGCGAGAGGGTGGGTTCGATGCGCTGCGCGATCATTTTCGTGACCGGCAGCGAGGTGAAGATGGAGGTGCCGAGGTCGCCCCGGAGCACGCGCCACACCCAGTCCCCGAAACGGATCACGAAGGGCTGGTCGAGCCCCAGGGAAAGCCGGATGCGCGCGATATCGGCCGGGGTGGCCTGGTCGCCGGCGATGATCGCCGCCGGATCGCCGGGGGCAATGTAGAGCAGGCTGAAGACGAACAACGCCACCACCGCCATGACGGGGATGGTAGCCACGATGCGCCGCACGGCGTAGGCGAACATGCCCTCGGTCTCTTTCCTCGCTGTTCCCTCGCCCGGAGAGCGAATCGCTCCCCGGGGTGGGAATCTCGGTTACGCCTTCTGCACGCCCCAGAAAACCGGGAACGGTGCCTTTACCACACCCGAGACGTTGTTGCGCCAGGCCTGGTAGATCTGGAAGAATCCGGTCGGCACGTAGGTGACGTTCTCGCAGGAGGCGATGTTGATGTTGTCGATCGCCTTCTTCTCGGCGGCCGCGTCGGGAGCGGCATACCACGAGGCGATGCCGTCCTGCACCTTCTGCGAGGAGGGCCATCCGAACCACGCCTTGTCGCCGCCGGCGTCGAGGGCGGTGTAGGAGGCGGGGTTCACGCAGTCGGCGCCGGCGTGCCAGGTATGGAAGACGTTCCATCCCCCCTGGCTCGGCGGGTCCTTCTTGGCGCGGCGGGCGCCGACGGTGCCCCAGTCGGCGGCGACGTAGTCCACGTTGAAGCCGAGCTTGGTCAGCAGCGCCTGCGAGACGTCGCCCATCGCCTTGGTCAGGGGAACGTCGGAGGTCACCAGCAGCGTCACCTTGGCGCCGGTCGCGCCGGCCTCGGCGATCAGCTTCCTGGCCCCCTCGAAGTCGCGCTTGCCATTGAGCAGTTCGGCCCCGGCCTCGGTGTAGAAGGGCGCCCCATAGGTGAAGAAGCCGCCCTGGTGCTTCCAGATATTGGTGTCGTCGCCCATGGCCGCCTGCATGTATTCGGCCTGGTCGAGCGTCATCATGATGGCGCGGCGCACCCGCACGTCGTTGAACGGGGGCTGCAGGTGGTTCATGCGGAACGTGCCGATATTCCCGTAGGAATCGCCGATATCGACCTTGATCTTGGCATTCTGCTTGAGCAGGGGAACGAGGTCGGTCAGCGGCGTCTCCACCCAGTCCACCTCGCCGTTCTGCAACGCGGCGCCGGCGGTGGCGGGGTCCATCACCACCCACTCGACTCGGTCGAGCATCACCTTCTTGCCGCCGGAGAGCCACTCGCCGGGCTCGGAGCGGGGCTGGTAGTCGGGGTTCTTCTCGAACACGGCCTTGGCGCCGGGCACCCATTCGGCCTTGTTGAACTTGAACGGCCCGGAGCCGACGTATTCGCTGACCAGCTTGAACGGGTCGGTCCGGGCGATGCGCTCGGGCATGATCAGGCAGGTCGGCGAGGCGCTCTTGCCGAGGGCGAACAGCATCTTGGGGAAGGGCGACTTCAGCTTGAGGCGGAAGGTGCGGTCGTCGATCACCTCGGCGGCGTCGAGGCGGGCGGCGATCATCTGCCCCATGGTGTCGCGCACCGCCCAGCGCTTGATGGAGGCGATGCAGTCCTTGGCCAGCACCGGCTCGCCGTCATGGAACTTCAGCCCGGGGCGCAGCTTGAAGGTCCAGGTCTTGAACGCGGCATCGACCTCGTGGCCCTCGCACATCTGCGGCTTGGGTTCGAAGCGGGCATTCACGCCGTAGAGGGTCTCCCAGATCATCACGGCGGCGTTGCGCACGACGTACTGGGTGCCGGCCACGGCATCGAGGCTGGAGAGGTTGGCCTGCGGCACGAAGCGCAGCACCTTGCTGCCCTGGGCGCGGGCGATATGGGGAAGGGCCAGTCCTCCGGTCAGGGCCAGCCCTGTGGCGGAGGCGGTTTGCAGGAACGCACGACGCTTCATCGCTCAGCCTTCTCCATGACAGGCAGCACTGCGGCCCCATGCCGCAGGCTTGGGAGGTTGCCCAGCAAGCAGGCAACCAGATCCTCTTGCGGAAGCGCGAGCGGCAATTTCGTGCCGCATCCGGCGCCGGACAGACGGTTCCGTCCCGATCCGCCCGGAGCCATGCAAGCGACAGGCCACCCCGCGCGCACGCCGTGTTGCCCGCCCCGGAGGGGGCGCTCTCTTCCCAAGCCGCGGCGGCTGGGCTAGTTCGGGACCCCTGATGGAATCCCTGCTTCTGCACTGCCTGCCCCGCCGTCTGCACGGCCGGGTTGCGCTGCTGGCCCAGTTCCTGCGCTTCGGCACCGTCGGCACGTTCGGCTTCGTGGTGGACACCGCCACGGTCTACGCGCTGCGGGGAACGCTCGGACTGTACGGCGCGGGGGCGGCGGCCTATCTGACGGCGGCCAGTGCCAATTGGCTGTGCAATCGCCTGTGGACCTTCCGCGGCCACGGGCACGGCCCGGCGCACCGCCAGTGGCTGGTTTTCCTGGCGACCAATTTTCTCGGCTTCCTGCTCAACCGGGGCACCTATGCGCTGCTGGTCACCTTCAGCGCCCTGTGCGCCGCCCAGCCGGTGTGGGCGGTGGCGGCGGGATCGCTGACCGGCATGTTCCTCAATTTCCACCTCTCGCGCTCGGTGGTGTTCCGCTGATGCGCCCCCCGCTGCTCCGGTCCCTGCGGCCCCGGTCCCTGCGGCTCCGGTTCGGGAGATCTTCCATGAGTGCCAAGCTGCCCCTCCTCGCGCTGCTCGCCCTTCTGGCGCCTGCCGTCCCGCGCCCC
>CALNAL010000061.1 GCA_937874445.1 uncultured Acetobacteraceae bacterium
TCGTAACATATAGGTGCAGGAGCAAGGCTCCTGCCGGGTCCGGGCAGAGCCCGGCAGGGCACGGGGCAGCGCCCCGGCCGACGGAACGTCGGCACGCCGGCCCGGAAAATTCACCCGAGCGCGGCGAGGATTTCCGCTGTGGTGGCGCACTCGCCGAGGCGGGGGAAGATGCGTTCGACGCTGTTGGCGTGTGCCTCGATGGAGCGGTCGGTCATGGCGTCGATGGCCAGCAGCACGTTGAAGCCGAGTTCGTAGGCCTGGCGCGCGGTGGATTCCACGCCGATCGAGGTAGAGATGCCGGCCAGCACCACCTGTGTGGCCTTCTGTGCGTGGAGCCAGGCCGCCAGATCGGTGGCGGTGAAGGCGCCCCAGGTTTTCTTGGTGACGCAGTGGTCGGAGGGGGTGTGGCCCAGGGCGGGGGCGAGGTCGGTCCAGCCTTCGGGCAGATCGGCGGCCATGCGCGGCGCGTCGGTGCGCCCCGGAGCGCCTCCGGTGACGTTGACCAGCGCCACGGGCAGGTCGTGCCGGCGGAAGGCGGCGGCCAGCTCGGCGGCGTAGCCGACCACCTCCTGGGAGGGATGCACCGTAGGCAGCGCCAGGATGCCGCGCTGAAGGTCGATGGTAACCAGGGCCGGAACGGGATCGAGAATCATGGGGGCCTCCTATGCCGCGTCCGGAATTTTTCGGCCCGGCCAGGGAAGAAGGGAAGGCTTCTTTTTGCCTCCCTGGAAAAGAAGCAAACGGGACTTCCTCCAGTTAGTTCCGCGCCTGATCCACGCGCGGAACCAAACGAACGAAGCTTTCTTGGTTCTTCTTTCCCGAAAGAAGAACACCTTCCTTGCCTTGCCACCCGCGTCGGGGCTGCACGCGGCGAGACTTGGTCATTATGCCGCGTCGAACCAGAGCGGATTGCTCCAGGCGCGTCGGCCGGCCGCGTCGGTGACCACCACGCGTGCGTAGCCGCCGGGGCGCAGCCCGGCGACCGGCAGGCGGGCGCCGCGCAGTCCCTCGCCGAAGGCGGTCTTCGAGGCGGGCGCGCGGCCCAGGACGGCGATCGAGGCGGCCGGGCTGCACTCCACCGCGATGTCCGTGCCGTCGAACTCGATGCCGAGAATTTCCGGCCCCTGGGTGGAGTAGTAGCGGCCCGCCTTGAGGGCGGCGACCAGCGCCTCCGGCTCCAGCGAGCCGGCCTTGACCATCACCCAGCCGCCGAACCAGTCGGCGAAATGGCCGTGCGAATCGTCCACCGCGATGGTGAGGATGCGCCGGCCCCGTGCCAGCAGGGCGTCCAGCATCCAGGCTCCGTCGCCGCGGGCCACATCCACCTCGCTCGCGTGATTGTAGATTTCGACGGCATGGGCCGAGGGGACGGTCTCGGCATCGGCGAGGGTCATGCCGTACCAGGCGGGATGGGCCATGGCGACGAAGGCGCCCGCGGCCACGGCGCGGGCGGCCAGCGCGGGGCCGAATTCCTCCGGTGTCGGGGGAGCGAAATCGGCGGGCAGGCCCACCGCGACCAGGTGCCACGGCTCACCCTGCATGATCGCCGGCGCGTGCAGCTCGGCCGAGGGGATGGTGGTGAAGCGGGGCGTGCGGAAGGCGCGCGTGTCGGTCAGGGGAAAGCCGAAGCGCTTCATGAAGTGGTCGGTCAGGGCGAGGAAGTCGTAGCCGCCCTCGCGGTAGAGCGCGCACACCTCCTCCGGCGAGCGCACGCCGTCGGAGGCGGTGGAGTGGGTGTGCAGGTTGCCCTTGTAGAAACGGCCGGGACCGGCAAACGGGTTGTGCAGGACGTCGGGCATCGGGGGGGCGCTCCGGGCAGGCAGCCGGAGAGCCCGGCCGCGTCAGTAGATCATCGTGCTCATCGTGATGTCGCGCCAGACCTCGCTGACCGTGTGCGTCATCGCGATGCGGCGGTCAGTATAGTAGGTGTGCAGCAGCTCGTGCGCCTTGACGGAGTAGGGTTTCTCCAGAAAGTCACGATAGAGCGCCTGCACCTGCTTGTTGTTGTGCGACTGGCGGGCCTTGGCCGCGCGGTCGATGCCGAACAGGGTTTCGCGCCGCTTCATCGCGGTGGGCAGGTATTCCTTCTTGGAGCGCAGCGTGCCGCCGCCGTCGACGCAGCCGCCGGGGCAGGCCATGATCTCGATGAAGTCGAGATCGGTCTGGCCGGCCAGCACCGCCTCGACGAGCTGGCGGGTCGGCTTCAGCCCGTGCGCCATCGCCACCTTCACCGTGCCGATCTTGCCGCCCAGCTCGACGCTGGCGGTACGCACGCCCTCGAAGCCGCGCAGCTGGGTGAGTTCGATCTTGTCCAGCTCGCGGCCGTTGACGACGTAGTACATCGTCCGCAGCGCCGCCTCCATGACCCCGCCGGTGGTGCCGAAGATCGCCCCGGCGCCGGTGAACTCGCTCATGAAGGGGTTGTCGAACTCGCCCGGCTCGATGGCGGCGAAATCCACCCCCTCGCGGCGCAGCAGGCGGGCGAACTCGCGGGTGGTCAGCACCACGTCCACCTCCGGCACGCCGTCGTGGATGAGCTGCGGGCGGGTGATCTCGTCCTTCTTGGCGGTGCAGGGCATGATCGAGACCACGCGCACGCGCCGGGCGTCGAAGCCCATCCTTTCCGGCAGGTAGCTCTTGGCGATGGTGCCCAGGCACTGCTGCGGCGACTTGGTGGAGGAAAGCAGCGGCAGCACGTCGGGGTAGTGCCGCTCGGCGAAGTTGATCCAGCTCGGGCAGCAGGAGGTGAAGGTGGGACGCAGGCCGCGCCCGAGGCGGCCGAGCAGCTCGGTGCCTTCCTCCATGATGACCACGTCGGCGGCGAAGTTGGTGTCCAGCACCACGTCGAAGCCGATCCGGCGGCAGGCGGCGATGATCTTGCCCTGCACGTTGGAGCCGGCCGGCATGCCGAACTCCTCGCCGAAGCCCACCCGGATGGCCGGGGCGAACTGCACCACCGTGATGATGTCCGGGTCGTAGAGATAGTCGATGACCTTGTCGCACTCGTCGCGCTCGCCGAGCGCCCCGGTGGGGCAGACCAGCACGCACTGTCCGCAGGTGACGCAGCTCGATTCCTTCTGCGACTTGCCCTCGCGCAGACCCACCGCGGTGCCGTGCTGGGTACCGACGATGGCCAGCGCGTCCACCCCCTGGCCCCAGCGGCAGATGGCGACGCAGCGCTGGCAGCGGATGCACTTGGTCATGTCGCGGATCAGCGCCGGCGAGGAGGTGTCGATCGGACGCTCGGCCACCAGGGTGGGGTCGGCGAAGCGGTTGGTGCGCAGGCCGACGAACTGCGCCACGTCCTGCAGCTCGCAGTTGCCGTGGCGGATGCAGGTGGCGCATTCGTGGTTGTGGTCGGCCATCAGCAGCTCGACCTGCAGGCGCTGCATTTCGCGCACCTGGGGAGTGCGGGTGCGCACCTCCATGCCCGCCTGCATCGGCGTGTTGCAGGCGGTCAGCACCAGCGGGCGTTCCTGGCCGGCCACGCGCGTCTCGACCAGGCAGACGCGGCAGGTGCCGGGCGTATGGTCGATGTCGTCCATCTCGCAGAGCGTGGGGATGTAGAAGCCGTGCCGGCGGGCACATTGCAGGATGGTCTCGCCCGGCGTCACGTCCAGCTTGTGGCCGTTGATGGAGGCGGTGATGGCGGCGGTGTCCCGGGGGGGAAGAGTGTCGGTTGCGGACATGATTCACGCGGTCCCTTCGGGAATCGGCTGCTCGGTGATGACCGAGTAGATGCGGTAGCAGCGCAGGCACCGGTTGGCCTCGCGGTAGGCGTCCTCGGTGCTGATGGTCTGCTCGACCTCCTCGAACATGCCCTTGCGCACTTCCGGGTCGAGCTCGGGGTGATGCACGCGGTATTGCGGGCGCACCGGCATCTCCATGCTGTCGGAGGCGAGCATCTTGTTGCCGTTGATGATCTGGCGCATGCGCGAGCGCGGCGCGAAGCCGACGCGGCCGCGGCGCAGGAAGGAATCGATGGAGCGTGCCGCCTTCAGCCCGGCCGCCATGGCGTGGATCAGCGTGGAGGCGCCGGTGGCGCAGTCGCCGCCGGCAAACACGCCGCGGCGGGAGGTCTCCAGCGTCGCCTGGTTCACATCGATGCAATTCCAGTTGTTCATGCCCACGCCGTCGGCATCGCTCAGCGCGCCGCTGCGCACCTGCTGGCCGACGGCGGCGATCAGCGTGGAGCACTCCAGCACTTCCTCGGTGCCCGCGATGGGGACCACCTTGCGCCGGCCCCGCGCGTCCGGCTCGGCCTGGCGCATCGAGATCAGCTCGACGCCGTTCAGCCGGCCCTGCTGCGAGAGGATGCGCGAGGGGTTGGTGAGGAAGTGGAAGATCACCCCCTCCTGCTCAGCCGCGGCGATCTCCTCGTGATCGGCCGGCATGTCCTCGCGCGAGCGGCGATAGACCACATGCACCGCCCCCGCGCCCATGCGCAGTGCCGAGCGGGCGCAGTCCATGGCGACGTTGCCCCCGCCCACCACCACCACGTTGCCCGAGAGCTTGAGGAGCTTCTTGCCGGCCACGTGGTCGTGCACCTTGAGCAGGAAGCCGATGCCCGGCTCGTAGCCCTTCAGCGAGGTGTCCTCGCCGGGCACGTTGAGCATCACGCCCTGCTGGCAGCCCAGCGCCAGGAACACCGCGTCGTAGCCGCCGGAGAACAGGTCGTCGACGTGGAAATCCTGGCCCATGGTGTGGCGGAACAGGAAGCGCCCGCCGAGGGTGGTGATGATGTCGGATTCCTTGTGCAGCACGTCCTTGGGCAGGCGGTAGCTGGGGATGCCGATCGCCGCCATGCCGCCGGCCACGTCCAGGGTTTCCATCACGTCCACCTGGAAACCGCGCAGCAGCAGATGGTAGGCGCAGGAGACCCCGGCCGGGCCCGCGCCGACCACCGCGATGCGCCGGGGCGGGCGCAGGGGGGCGGCGGCCATCGAGCGGGTGAACTGCAGCGCCTGAGGCCCCTTCTGCTGGTCGGCCACGTAGCGCTTGAGGGTCTTGATGCCCACCGCGCGGTCCACCAGGTTGCGCCGGCAGGCCATCTCGCAGAAGCGCACGCACACCCGCCCGCAGGTGGCGGCCATCGGGTATTTCTGCAGGATCACGCCGAGGGAATACTCGGGACGGCCGTCGCGGATGTAGTCGATGTAGCGCGGCACGTTGATCTTGGAGGGGCAGGCCTCGATGCAGGGAGCAGTCATGTAGGTCATGCCGTTCTGCTCGCTGGCCGAGCCGGCGGAAAGCTCGTCCTCCAGCTCGTCGCGGAAGTGCTCCAGGGCGGCGATCAGGGCGCGCCCGCAGGTCTGGCCCAGGCCGCAGAGGGAGGTCTCGTTCATCTGCCGCGCCAGGCGGGCGATGCCGTCGAGGCCGAGGGAGGAGACGTCGCCGCGGCGCATGGTGGCCAGGGCGTCGCGCACCAGCAGCGTGCCCATGCGGCAGGGCGTGCATTTTCCGCAGGACTGCTCGGCCGCCTTGGCCATGTAGCGCCAGAAGGCGTCGATCAGGCTGACGTGCGGATCGAACACGAAAAACCCGCGGTCGCCGAAGAAGGCGAGGATGCGATTGCCGGGGTTGAATTCGTCGAGCCCGCCGAAGCCGGACAGCGCGGAGGTTCCGCCCGACGGCTTGCCGCGGTTGTCATACAGCGTGCCGTTCCAATAGCCGTATACCACGTTGGTCATGGCCGGGCGCACCTTCCTACGACATTGGGCTCCGGATAGCACCCGGGCCGATTTCGCCAAATATCCTGGATCAAACGATCCCTCCGTGGAACAGATTTCCTTCCTCCCGGCAGGCCGCCTGATATGCGGAGAGCGCAGCCGGGAAGGAGCCCAGGGCCCGGGGCAGGACGCCCTGCAGCAGCGAGATCGCCACCCCGTAGTTGGTCATCGGGACCCGCTGCGATTCGGCGCGGTAGAGGCGGGCCAGCATGTGCTTGCGGGTGGTCATGCAGCTGCCGCAGTGGATGACCAGCCGGTAGGGGGTCAGGTCGTCGGGCAGGTCGGGGCCGACCGTGTCGATCTCCAGCTTCGCCCCGACGAACTGGCGCAGCCAGCGCGGGATTTTCACCCGGCCGATGTCGTCGGCGAGATCGCAGTGCGAACAGGACTCCGCGACCAGCACGCGGTCGCCCGCGCGCAGGCGGTGGATGGCGGCGGCCCCCCGCGCGAGACGCACCAGATCGGCCTTGAAGCGCGCCATCAGGATCGAGAAGGTGGTCAGCGGGATCTCGGGAGGGGTGTCGGCGACGGCCTTGAGCACCACCTGCGAATCGCAGATCACCAGATGCGGCGGGCGGGCCTGGCGGGCCAGCGCCTCGCGCAGCTCGCGTTCCTTGACCACCAGGCACATCGCATCCGCATCCAGCGCCTCGCGGATGACCTGCACCTGCGGCAGGATCAGCCGGCCCTTGGGAGCGCCGAGGTCGATGGGCACCACCAGCATCGCCAGCTCGCCCGGCGGCAGCAGGTCGCCGACCAGGGCCGGGGCGTCGAGCCATTCGTCGGGCACCAGGGTGGTGATCGCCTCGCGCAGCCGGGTGAGGTTGGCCCCCGTCGTCGCCGAGACCGCCACCGCCGGGATGCCGGCCTCCTTCAGGGCCACGAGAGCTTCGGCGGGAGGAGCGGCGAGGTCGGACTTGTTGAAGACCACCAGACGTGGCGTCGCGCTGCGGTCGAGCGCCTCGAGGATGCGCCGCTCGACGGGGCCGAGGCCCTCGGGGCCGGCCACCACCAGCGCCAGATCGACCTGCTCCAGCATCTCCTCGCTGCGGTGCACGCGGGCCTCGCCGAGTGCGCCGGCATCGTCGAGACCGGCCGTATCGACGAATACCACGGGGCCGATCGGGGCCAGCTCGTAGCCCTTGCGCACCGGGTCGGTGGTGGTGCCGGGGGTGGGCGAGACGATCGCCACCGCCTGGCCGGTCAGCGCGTTGACCAGAGAGGACTTGCCGACGTTGCGACATCCAAACAAGCCGATGTGCAGGCTGAGACTCTTGAGCGGCTTCATTCCGGCATCTCCCCCGCGCTGCCCAACCTCGCGCTGCCCAGTGCGGTGAGCGCCTCGGGCGACAGCAGGCGCTGCAATGTTTCCTTGTCGATCAGATCGGCCGCGAGTTCGACGACGGGGCGGCCGGTGGTCTCGGCGGCGCGGGCGAGTTCGGCGGCGCGGGCATAGCCGAGGGCGGGCACCAGCGCGGTGACCGTGGCCCAGGAGGCCGCGACATGGGCCGCGCAGCGCGCACGGTCGGGTTCGAGGCCGGCGACACAGAGTTCGGCAAAAACCGTGTCGGCGCCGATGAGAACATCGAGGCTTTCGAGCAGTGCATGAGCTAGCAAAGGCAGGAAGGCGTTGAGTTCGAGCTGGCCCGCGCCCGCCGCCAGCGTGACCATGGCGTCGTTGCCGATGGCCAGCATGGCCGCCTGCGCCGCCGCCTCGCAGATGACCGGGTTGACCTTGCCGGGCATGATCGAAGAGCCGGCCTGGCGCGGCGGCAGGCGCAGCTCTCCGAGGCCGGTGCGCGGCCCCGAGGCGAGCAGGCGCAGGTCCGACGAGATCTTGAGAAGATTGACAGCGTGGGCCTTGAGAATTCCCGAGACCTCGACGAAGGCGTCGGCGTTCTGGGTGGCGTCCACCAGATTCTCCGCGCGGGCGAGGCCGAAGCCGGTCTCGGCACGCAGCGCGTCCACCACGCGGAAGATGTAGTCGCGCGGCGCGGTGATGCCGGTGCCCACCGCGGTGCCGCCGAGGTTGACCACGCGCAGGCGTTCCTCGCATTTGAAGACGCGCCAGCGGTCGCGCGAAAAAGCCTCGCCCCAGGCCGAGAATTCCGCACCGAAGGTGATCGGCACGGCATCCTGCAACTGGGTGCGGGCGATCTTCACCACGTCGCCGGCACGGCGCTCCTGGTCCTGGAAGGCCGATTGCACCGCGGCGATCTTCTGCTCCAGGCGACGCAGCAGGGTGATGGCCGCCACCTTCAGCGCGGTGGGAAAAACGTCGTTGGTGGACTGGTGGAGATTCACCTCGTCCAGCGCCGAGACCTTCGCGTCCGCGCCGCGCCCGCCGCCGAGCAGCTCCGAGGCGCGGTTGGCGAGAACCTCGTTGACGTTCATGTTGAGCGAGGTGCCGGCGCCGCCCTGCAGCGCGTCCACCACCACCGCCCCGGCAAGCGTGCCCTCGATCATCTCCTGGCAGGCGTTGCAGATGGCATCGGCGACTTCGGGGCCGAGGCAGCCGAGGTCGCGGTTGGTGCGGGCGGCGGCGCGCTTGACACGGGCCATGGCACGCACCAGTTCGCGCGCGCACGGGCGGCCCAGCAGCGGGAAGTTCTCCAGCGCCCGCGCGGTGTGGATTCCCCAGTAGGCCTCATCGGGGATCTCGCGCGTGCCGAGGGAATCGCGCTCGGTTCTCATGTCGCCAGCGCCTCGAAGGTGGCCGCGCGCAGATCGACCGGGCGCGGGCAGAGGCCGACGTCGAGGAGGAACTGCATGTCGCGGCCGATGGAATCGAGGTCGGCCTCGGTGAGGTCGGTGAAGAAGCTCTGCCAGCCGAACAGCGTGCGTCCGTCGGCGGGGGCGATGCCGTTGACCCGGCAGCCCAGCGCGATCGCCGCCTCGGGGTCGGCGGCGACGAGGGCCACCGCCTCGCGCTGCGCTTCCTTGAAGAGGCGCACAAGTTGCGGCTGCCGCGCGATGAGCGCGTCGCTGGCGCAGACGGTGTTGACCGGGGTGACGATCCGCGGCGGCACCTCCAGCTCGTGGGCGCCGGCGTGGTCGGCCTTGAGGATGAGATCGGCGGCGAGCACGGCGGCATCGACACGCCTGGCGAGCAGCGCGGTGTAGCTGGCCGGCAGGTCCATGTCGAGGAAGGTGACGTCGTCGATGCCGAGACCGGCCTGTTGCAGCGCCTTGATGAGAAGCTCGTGCAGCACTGTGCCCTTGATGCCCGCGACGGTGCGGCCCTTGAGGTCGGCGGCGGTGCGGATGGCCGGATTGAGCGAGAGGATCGCCGCGAGCTTGGTGTTGCGCGCAAAGCCGGCGACGATCTTCATCGGGTTGTGGTTGGCGAGCGCGAGGACCAGCGAGATCGGGTTGATTACCGAGGCGATGTCGAGCGCACCCGAGGCCAGCGCCTGGGCCTGCACCACGCCGGAGGTGATGTCGTGCCACGTGACCGTCATGCCGAGCGGCTCCAGCCTTTTTTCGAGCAGGCGCCGCTCGCGCATGACGATCTGCGGCACGTTGAAGGGGCGCAGCACGGCGGAGACGTTGAGGGTGCCTCCGGCGGCCCGGGCCGGCCGCACCAGGGCAGGGCAGGCGAGAGCGGATGCGGCGGCGATGAGGCCGCGCCGGGTGAGACCGGAGGAGGTCATGGCAACGTTCCCTTATCAGAATATTTTTCCAGCAGGGCGCACAGCAGCGTCTCCTCCAGCGCGCGCGGGTCGGCACCGTGCAGGTCGAAGGCGCGAACGATCTTTCCGCCGGCGAGCAGCGAGGCGCGGTCGGCCAGGCGCACCGCCTCGCCCACGTCGTGGGTGACCAGCAGGGTGGTGGGGGGCAGGCGGTCGTGCAGGCGCAGCAGCTCGTTCTGCATCTGCCGGCGGGTCAGCGCGTCGAGCGCGCCGAAGGGTTCGTCGAGCAGCAGCACCTGCGGGGCGCGCAGCAGCGCCCGCGCCAGGGCGACGCGCTGGGCCATGCCGCCGGAGAGCTGCGCGGGGAAGAGGGCGGCGCAGCCGGACAGGCCGACGAGATCGAGCATCGCCACGATGCGCGAGCGCGTTTCTGCGGGCGAGAGAGCGTCGCGCCGCAGCGCCAGGGCGAGGTTGCCGGCGACGTCGAGCCAGGGCAGCAGGCGCGGCTCCTGGAAGACGATGCCGAGCCGCGGAGGCGGGACGGCGGCGAAACGAATCGTTCCGCCATCGGGGCGGTCGAGTCCGGCGATCAGGCGCAGCAGCGTCGTTTTTCCGCATCCGGAATGGCCGAGCAGGGCATGCACCTCGCCCGCGCGCACCGCGAGATCGAGCCCGGCCAGCACGGAGCGGCCGGAAAAGGCGCGACTCAGGCCGCGCACCTCGATGGCCGGCGTGTCATTCCCCGACATGCACGCCTCCGCAGAGGCGGCGCGCGGCCAGGAGGAAGATCTGGTCGGCGAGGAAACCCAGAGTGCCCAGCACGAGGATTCCCGCATAGACGACATCCACGCGGGCGATCGACTGGGCATCCATGATGCGAAAGCCGAGGCCCACCGAGGTGGCGATCAGCTCCGCGCCGACCATGGCGCGCCAGCAGTAGCCGAAGCCGAGCCGCAGCCCGGCGACGAACACCGGCAGCGCGGAGGGCACGACGATGAAGCGCACCGTCTCGGCGCGGGTCAGCTCCAGGGCGCGGGCCAGCTCGAGATGCTGCGGCGCCACCCCGCGCAGACCGGCCACGGTGTTGAGAAGGATGGGAAAGAACGAGGCCAGCACGACGACGATCCATTTCGCCGCCTCGCCGATGCCGAACCACAGCACCAGCAGCGGCAGCAGCGCGAGAGGCGGCGTGGCGCGCAGGAAATTCAGCGGCACACGCAGCAGGTCGGAGGCCACGCGCCAGCGCACCAGGGCGATCGCCGTCGGCACCGCCAGCGCGGTGGAGAGTGCGAAGCCCATCATCACCCGCGAGAAGGACGCGGCGGCGTCGCGCGCCAGCGTGCCGGTGCGCGCCAGCTCCGCCACCGCCGCCAGCACCGCGCCGGGGCCGGGCAGCAGGAAGGCGTTGAGCGCCCCCGCCTCGGCCGCGCCCTCCCACAGCGCGAGCACGGCGAGCGGCAGCGCGAGGGAAAGGCACAGACGGGCGGGGGCCCCTGTCATGATGTCGTTGTCATGCGGTCGTTGTCATGCGGTCGTTGTCACGGGGCGGCCCCGGGAGCGCGCGACAGGGCATGGCCCGGTCCCTCGGCGATGCTGCGGCCCAGCCGCACGATGCGCCCCGCCGTGCAGAAGGCGCACATCCCCGCGTCCTCGTCCACGCAGGGCTTGTCGGGGTAGAGCAGGTAGTCGCCGCGATAGCGCCCGGGGGTGGCGCTGGGCATGAACACGTTGGCCCCGCGCACGAGGGCAAGGTCGCGCCCGGAGGGGTCGGGGAACAGGGCGTCGAAGGCGGTGGTGGCGGGGATGTGGGCGCGCGGGTGCGCGAGCCGCAGCACGGCGATGGCGACGAAGTGCATCTCCGGGTCGGCCGCCCAGGCGTTGGGCACGCCGGCGAGCGGCGTCGCGGGATGGGCGATGAAGGGGCCGATGCCCACCATGTCGAGGTCGAGGTCGCGGCAGAGGGCGATGTTGGCGGCCAGGCGCGCGTGGGTCTCGCCGGGCAGGCCGATCATGAAGCCGCTGCCCACCTGCACGCCGAGGTCGCGCAGATCGGCGAGGCAGCGCAGGCGCTCGGCCAGCGTGCAGGCGGGATGAAGGCGGGCGAAAAGCGCCGCGTCGGAGGTCTCGAAACGCAGCAGGTAGCGGTCCATCCCCGCCGCGCGCCAGGCGGCGTAGGTCGCACGCGGGCGGTTGCCCACCGAGACGGTAACGGCGAGCGGGGTTTCCGCCTTGAGGCGCGCGATCAGCCGCCCCAGCCGGGCGTCGCCGGCCGGCGAGGGGGCCTCGCCGGATTGCAGGACGATGGTGTTCTGCCCGGATTCGGGCAGGCGGCGGGCCACCGCGAGAATCTCTTCCGCGCTCATGCGGTAGCGGTGCACGCCGGCGTTGGCGGCGCGGATGCCGCAGTAGAGGCAGTCGTTGGCGCAGATGTTGGAGAATTCGACGATGCCGCGCAGGGGAACGCCATCGCCGTGGGCGGCGCGGCGGCAGGCATCGGCGCGGGCATAGAGGGCCGGGCGCTCCCCGGGCGGGGTGCGCAGCAGGGTCAGGATGTCGGTGGTCGAAGCCCCGGTCAGCACGCCCTTCCCCCCCTGGGTCCCTCCTGGCGATCGAATCTTCCTATAGCACCCCTGCGGGCCGGCCCGGCGCAAGGGCGACACACGGCAGATCTCCGCAATTCGGTTGATTCAGATCAATGACCGTGGCACCCACACGGCTTCCCGCAATGCCTGCGTCGTCGCCACGAATGGAAGAGTGCCTCCCATGAACCCCTTGTGGAACGCCTATGTCGAGGTCCTGCACGAGCAGGTCGTGCCCGCACTCGGGTGTACCGAGCCGGTGGCCGTGGCCCTGGCGGCGGCGCAGGGCCGCGATCTGCTCGGGGTGCCGCCGGAACGCCTGACCGTGCGGGTGAGCCCCAACATCTACAAAAACGGCATGGGGGTCGGGATTCCCGGCACCGGCATGGTGGGGCTGCCGATCGCCGCGGCGCTGGGCGCCGTGGCCGGCGACGGCGAGGCCGGGCTGGAGGTGCTGCACGCCGTGACCGGGGCCCATCTCGCCCCCGCCCGCGCCCTGCGCGAACACGTGACGGTGGGCGTGGTGGAATCCGACGACCCGCTCTACGTCGAGGTGCTGGCCGAGGCGGGCGGGCACGCGTCCCGGGTGGTGATCTGCCACGACCACACCAACGTGGTGTTGCGCGAGCACGACGGGGCGGTGGTGTTCACCGCGCCGCGGGCTGCCGGCCGCAACAGCCCGGCCGGGCTGCCACCGATGACGCTGGGCGAACTCATCACCTTCGCCACCGAGGTGCCGCTGGAGACGATCGCCTTCATGGAGAAGGCCGCCACACTCAACGCGGCGCTCTCCGAGGAGGGGCTGGCGCGCGAATACGGGCTGAAGATCGGCCGCACGCTGAAGGAGCAGGTGCGCTCGGGGCTGCTTGCCGACGACCTGCTGACGCTGGCCATGCGGCTCTCCTCGGCAGCCTCGGACGCCCGCATGGACGGGGCGATGCTGCCGGCGATGTCGAATTCCGGCAGCGGCAACCAGGGAATTTCCGCCACCATGCCGGTGGTGGCCGCGGCGCAGCTGGTGGGCGCCGACCGCGAGAAGCTGATCCGCGCCGTGACGCTGAGCCATATCGTCGCCGTCTATATCAAATCGCACCAGGAGAAGCTTTCCGCCCTGTGCGCCGCCTCCACGGCGGGAATGGGCGCGGGCGCGGGCATCACCTGGCTGCTCGGCGGCGACGCGGACGCCATCGCCGACTGCATCCAGAACATGATCGGCGACGTCTCGGGCATCATCTGCGACGGGGCCAAGACCTCGTGCTCGATGAAGGTGTCCACCGCGGCCTCGGCGGCGGTGAAGGCCGCGCTGCTGGCCCGCGAGCATATCCGCGTCTCGGCCGCCGAGGGGATCGTGGCGGAAAGCCCGGATGCCTCGATCGCCAATCTCGGCCGCCTCTGCCGCGAGGGCATGGCGGAGACCGATCGCCAGATCGTGAAAATCATGGCCGACAAAAAGGCCGCGGCGGAGGGCTGACCCTCAGGGGGGATGCGCCGCCGGTCATTCGTCCTTGCGGGGACGGGAAAGCAGGGACTCCATCGCCGAGCGCAGGCCGAAGCGGCCCTCGACCACCCCCGTCACCGCCGCGCAGACCGGCAGATCGACGCCCTCGGCCGCCGCGCGCGCCAGCAGGGCCGGGGCCGTGGCCACGCCCTCGGTCACCGCCTCGCGCGATGCCAGGACCTCGACCAGCGTCGCACCGCGCCCCAGCGCCAGGCCGAGGCTGAAGTTGCGGCTGGCCACTCCGGCGCAGGTCAGCATCAGGGCGCCGAGGCCGGAGAGGCCGGCCACCGTGCCGGCGCGTCCGCCCAGCGCCGTCGCCAGCCGGGCCAGCTCCGCCAGGCCCCGCGTGACGATGGCCGCCCGCGCGTTCTCCCCCAGCCCCGCGCCGATCGCCGCGCCGGCAGCGATGGCCACCACGTTCTTCGCCGCGCCCCCCACCTGCACGCCGACCACGTCGTCATTGCCGGAGATGCGGAAGGCGGGGGGGGCGCGCGCGGCGGCGGTGGCCTCGCGCCCCCTCCG
>CALNAL010000062.1 GCA_937874445.1 uncultured Acetobacteraceae bacterium
TGGGATGGTGGAGGAGACGTGCGGCGACCAGCGCGGCGAGGGCCGCGAGGATGGTAGAGAGACGGGAGAGGAAGGCCGCTGCATTCATGACAATATTCCTAGCACAGCACCTGCCGCGAGACAAGCAAAAAGGCGCGCAGCGCCCAGAATCCCACCTTCTTCGCGAGGGCCAAGGCGCGAGCCGCGGCGGAAACCGGCGACGTGCCTCAAACGACCGGGATCCAAGGGCCTCCCGGCCCTTGGCGGGTCCAGGGCGGAGCCCTGGCCTTTTGCCTGGCCCCGGTGGGGTTCGTTGCGAAACTTGCCTTCGCCGAGCCTTCCTTTCTTCCCGGCGGGGAAATTACAATCGGGAGTCGTGCCTGAGTCGCGGTCGGCCCGGCATGGCAGAGGGAGCCGGTGATGCGCGGGCTGTTCGGCATTGTGGTCCTGCTCGCCCTGGCCTGGGCCCTGAGCGAGAACCGGCGCGGCGTGCGCTGGCGGCCGGTGGTGGGCGGCATCGCCCTGCAATGGGCGTTGGCGGCGCTGTTCTTCTGGGCCCCGCCGCTGCGCCAGGCGATGCTCGCGATCGACCGCGCCGCCGAGGGGCTGAGCCATGCGACCAACGCCGGCACGCGCTTCGTGTTCGGCTATCTCGCGGGGCCGCCCTATCCCTTCGCCGAGATCCGGTCGGGCGAGGGCTTCGTGCTCGCCTTCCAGGCGCTGCCGCTGGTGCTGACCATCAGCGCCCTGGCCTCGCTGCTGTTCCACTGGGGCGTGCTGCAGGTCGTGATGCGCGGCTTTGCCTGGGTGCTCAAGCACACGCTCGGGGTGGGCGGCGCGCTGGCGCTGGGGGCGGCGGTGCATGTGTTCGTCGGCATGGTGGAGGCGCCGCTGCTGGTGCGGCCGTGGCTGGCGAGGATGCAGCGCGGCGAGATGTTCGCGCTGATGAGCTGCGGCATGGCCGGCGTGGCCGGCACGGTGATGGTGATCTACGCCTCCCTGCTCGGCCCGGTGATGCCCGACGCGCTGGGGCAGATCATTTCGGCGGCCATCGTCTCCACCCCGGCGGCGATCGCGGTGGCGGCGCTGATGGTGCCCTTCGACCCCGGCCGCGAGGACGAGGCCCGGCTCGTGCTGCCCGACCCGCCGCACGACTGGCTGGACGCCATCCTTAAGGGCATCGCCGCGGGAATTCCCATCCTCGTCTCGATCGTCGCGGTGCTGCTGGTGACCATCGCGCTGGTGGCGCTGCTGGATGCGCTGCTCGGCCTGCTGCCGGCGATGGGAGGGGCCCCGCTCTCGCTGGAGCGCCTGTTCGCCGTGCCGTTCCGCCCGGTGATGTGGCTGATCGGGCTCGACGGCCACGAAGCCGACGTCGCCGCCGGGCTGATGGCCAGCAAGACCGCGCTCAACGAGTTCGTCGCCTATCTCCACCTTGCCGCCCTGCCGGTGGAAACTTTCACCCCCCGCTCGCGGCTGATGGTGACCTACGCGCTGTGCGGCTTCGCCAATTTCGGCAGCGTCGGCATCATGGTGGGCGGCGTCTCGGCGATGGTGCCGGAACGGCGCGAGGAAATCGCGGTGCTGGGACTGCGCTCGCTGGTTTCGGGCACGCTGGCCACCTGCCTCTCCGGCGCGGTGGTGGGCGTCCTTCAGGGCGGCTGATCCCCGGGAGGGGGCGGCAAGGCAGGCAAGGAAGGTGTTCTCCTTTCGGGAAAGGAGAACCAGGAAAGCTTTATTCGTTAAGGATTCCGAGCGTGGGTCAGCTGCGGAGCCAAACGACCAAAAGTCCTTTTGCTTCTTTTCCTTCAGGAAAAGAAGACTTCCTTGTCTTTCCCGATGGGAAATTCAGCCGGGAGTCATGACACGGTCTAATCCGCGGTCGTCTCGAGGCGGTCGTAGCCCAGCAGCCGGTAGAGCAGTGCCGAGGCCAGCCAGCATGCGGCGAAGATGCCGACGATGAGATAGCCGAGCACGCCGAAGTGGTCGTTGATCGCCCCGACCGCGCCCCAGAATCCGCCGCCCTCGGTCAGGCCGAGCCGGTCGCCCACCAGGTTGAGCACCTCCAGCCCGCCCACCACCAGCGCCACGATCACCGAGATCGTCGTGATGGTGAGGTTGTAGTAGAGCTTGCGGATCGGCTTGACGAAGGCCCAGCCGTACGCCCCCACCATCAGCAGGCTGTCGCCGGCATCGACCAGGGTCATGCCGGCGGTGAAGAGGGCGGGGAAGACCAGGATCGACCACACCGGCAGCCCCTGCGCCGCCTGGGTGGCGGAGATGCCGAGCAGCCCGACCTCGGTCGCGGTGTCGAAGCCGAGCCCGAACAGCAGGCCGATTGGATACATGTGCCAGCTTTGTGCCACCGTGCGGAAGGCGCGGCGGAACAGCCGGCCCATCAGTCCGCGGTTGGCCAGGGCGAGGTCGAGATCCTCCTCGACCAGCCGCCCGCCGTCGCGCACCGTGCAGAAGGCACGCCAGATCGAGGCCAGCACGGCAATGTTGGCCGCCGCGATGAGGAAGAGGAACAGCGCCGAGACCGAGGTGCCGATCAGTCCGCCCACCGCCTTGAAGGATTCGAAGCGCTCCTGCAACGCGCTGGCGGTGGCGGCGATGGCGATCGAGAGCGCCACCACGACGGTGGAATGCCCCAGCGAGAAGCACAGCCCCACGGTCACCGGCCGCCGGCCCTGCTGGACGAACTTGCGGGTGACGTTGTCGATGGCGGCGATGTGGTCGGCGTCGAAGGCGTGGCGCAGGCCGAAGGTGTAGGCCAGGGCCGCGGTGCCGAGCAGGGCCGGGTAGGCACGGAAGGCGGTCAGCGCCCACAGCCAGACGGTTGCGTTGAACAGGCAGAGCAGGCCCAGCAGGGTAAACGCCCGGGCGGGAAAGCTTCCCTGTCCCCCCGCAAGGGGGCGCGCGATTGGGCCCATCGAGAACTCCAGGCGGCTTGGCACCGTAAGCGGCTTGGTACCGCAATTGGTAGGATGTTTTTCAACGAAACTCCTACGATGCCCGGCTTGTCAAGCCATGCCTGGCGGGGCCAGCAAGGAAAGGACGATCGGGAAAGCCCCATCCGTTGCGGCTCCGCGCCTGTGTCCGACGCGGAGCCAAACGGACGAAGCCCTGTTAGTTCTTTCCCCGGAAGGAAAAAGAAGCCTTTCCCTATCCTTCTCTTCGCCTGGCCCCTGGTCCGGGCGGAGAGAATCCGGACCGGAGGTCAGGCGGCGAGCTTGTACACGCCGTGTTCCTTGCCGGCCGGCACGAGGCGATTGGTCAGCCCCAGCACGGTTTCCGCTCCTCCGAGATAGAGCAGCCCGTCGGGAGCCATCTGCTTGGCGATGGCCTCCAGGGCACGAACCTTGGTGGGCGGGTCGAAATAGATCAGCACGTTGCGGCAGAACACGATGTCGAACTGCCCGAGCGGACGCAGGTCGGCGAGCAGGTTCCATTCTCGGAACGAGACCATGGAGCGCAGGGCATCCGTGACGCGCCACTGCGTCCCGTCCTTGCGGAAATACCGGACCAGGTACTGCATCGACAGTCCGCGCTGGATCTCGAACTGCGAGTAGACGCCTTCGCGTGCCCGGGTCAGGGCCTCGCGCGAGATGTCGGTGCCGAGGATTTCCACGTCGCGCGGGCCGATGGAGAGGCGCATTTCGTTGAGCAGCATGGCCAGCGAGTAGGCTTCCTGCCCGGTGCTCGCCGCCGCCGACCAGAAGCGCAGTCGGTTGCCCGCGGCCCGCGAGGCCGCCAGGGCGGGCATGGCCGTGGTGCGCACATGGTTGAACGGCTTGTCGTCGCGGAAGAAGAAGCTCTCGTTGGTGGTCATGGCCTCGACGATCTCGCGCACGAGCGGGCTCTGCGGCGCGGCGCGGATGCGTTCCGCCAGGGCATCGAGCGAGATGAGTTTTTCACGTCGCAGCAGCGGGGCGAGACGGGTCTCGAGCAGATACTGCTTGTCCTGGGTGATGGCCAATCCCGAGCCGGCACGCAGCACGGCGGCAAAGACCGCGAATCCTTGTGGGGTCATGCGCCTCCCCCCGGGCCAAGGCGTGTCGGGATGCGCGCCAGGGGCGTGCGCAGCAGATCGATCAGGCAGGGAGCGATGCCGGCGATCGGCAGCACGCGGTGCACCAGCCCGGCCATGGTCACGGCGCCGGGCATGCCCCAGACCACGCTGCTCGCCTCGTCCTGCGCCACGGCGGTGCCGCCAGCCTCGATCACCGCGCGGGTGCCATCGCGCCCGTCATGGCCCATCCCGGTGAGGATGGCCACCAGAACCCGGCCATTGCAGGCCGCGGCGGCACTGCGCAGCATCGGGTCCACGGCCGGGCGGCAGAAATTCTCGGGCGGCCCGTCGGAAAGCCGCGCACGCAGGGTCCCGGGGCGGCCTTCGATCAGCAGGTGCCGGTCGCCCGCCGCCAGGGTGATCTTCCCCGGGACCAGGGCCGCTCCCTCGCGGGCTTCGATGCAGGGCATGCCCCCCAGGCGCGAGAGATGCTCGGCGAGGATCGGGATGAAGGTGGCCGGCATGTGTTGGGTGATGACGACCGGCACGGACAGCCCGGAGCCCAATGCCTTGACCAGCGTGAACAGCGCCTGCGGTCCGCCGGTGGAGGAGCCGATGGCGAGCAGGGCCGGTGCCTCGCGTCCGACCGGGCGCAAATTCGGCAGAGGGGCGGCGCGGGACGGGCTGGGCACACCGGGAGTCCCCGCCGGCGATACCTCGCGGCGCCTCAGCCGTGCCAGGCCCTTGACCTTGGCCAGCAATTCGCGACGGAAGCTGTCGTCGGCAATGGCTGCCACGGTGGGCTTGGGCACGTAGTCGGAGGCGCCGAGCTGCAGGGCCTTCAGCGCGATGTCGGCGCCCCGCGTGGTCAGTGTGCTGGCCATCAGCACACGCAGATGGGGGTCGGCCTGCAGCAGCAGTGGCAGGGCGGTCAGGCCGTCCATCACCGGCATCTCGATGTCGAGAACGACGACATCGAAACGTTGCCGTTTGACGGCATCGACGGCCAACTGCCCGTTGGCCGCATGGCCGGTGACCTGCACGCCGGGATCGTTCTCCAGAAGCCGCGTCACGGCCCCGCGGATCACTGCGGAATCGTCGCAGACCAGCACGCGCGCGACATCGGTCGCACATGTGGTCCCGGATGCGGTCCGGGCAGGGGAAAGAGGAATCACAGCAGGCCGACCTGTGCGAATTTGCCCATCAGGATCTCATCGTCGAATGGCTTCATGATGAATTCCTGGGCGCCGAATTCGATCGCCTGTTCGACGTAGCTCATCTCGGTTTCAGTGGTGCAGAACAACACCGGCGGTTTTTCGCCGAATTTGGCCCGCAGGGCTTTGAGGAATTCCAGTCCGTTCATGACCGGCATGTTCCAGTCCAGCAGCACGCAGTCCGGCAGTGATTCCTGGCATGCCAGCAAGGCTTCGGCACCGTCACCGGCTTCGCGCACGATGAAATCGTGCGATTCCAGAATGCGCCGGGCCACTTTGCGCACTACGCGACTGTCGTCCACGACGAGACAGGTTTTCGCCATCGGCTCAACCCTCCGGGGCCAGCGCCAGCAGTTTCCCGACGTCGAGCACGACCATCAGGCGATCTTCCAGCCGGTAGATCCCTTCCGCATGCGCCGCCCACAGCGGGGGCAGGGTCGGCGGATTGCGCTCGAAACTGTCGGAGGGAAGGCTCAGCACTTCGCTGACCTGATCGACCAGCAGTGCGTAGAGTTCGCTGCCCTGCTCGGCGACCACTGACATGCGGGGGGTGCCTTCCGGAGCATTCGGAAGGCCCAGCCTCTGGCGCAGGTCGATCGCGGTGACGATGCGTCCGCGCAGGTTCAGGCTGCCGGCGATCTCGGCCGGTGCCAGCGGAATGCGCGTAATGACCTGTTCGCCCAGCACGTCGCGCACGGTTTCCACCGGCACGCCGCACAGCTGGTCGGCCACGGTGAGGGTGACGAACACCCGTTCCGTGGCACCCGTCGTGGCGTTCCTGTTTTCGCCCGTTCGGCTTTCGCTTGCCCGGGTCTCGATCATCTGGGAGCCCATGCCGTCCATGCCCGTTTTCCTTCCTCAGGCTGCCACTGCCAGCGCCGCATCGAGGCACTGGTGCAGACTTGCCAGCAGCGCACCCCGGTCGAACTTGCCGACATAGTCGGTGAACCCGGCCTCGCGTCCGGTCGCGATTTCCTCGTCGCCCGCCCGCGCGCTGAGCGCGATGACCGGCAGACCGACCCATGGTCCGCCACTGCGCAGTGTGCGCACCAGCTCGAGCCCGTCCATTTCCGGCATCTCCACATCGGAAACCACCGCGTCGAACATCGCTCCGCTGTCGCGCAGCCGCATGGCCTGCACGCCGTTTTCCGCCGCCGTTACCTCGTACCCCTCGGCCGACAGTGCCGGGACCAGCATGTTGCGGAAGAAATCGCTGTCCTCGACGATGAGGATCCTTCGCTGACCATGCTTGCTGGCCGTATGGAACCAGTCCTGTGTCGCCTGGGTCAGCCAATAGGCGGTGTCGATGACATCGGTCGCGTGCCCGTCCACGACGGCGGTGCCGAGCAGGCCGGGTCTGTCGCCCGAAAGCTCGACCTTGAGATGCTCCTCCACCACGTCGAGGATCTCGTCCACCACCAGCCCCATGCAGCGGTCGCGGCCGTTGGCGTTGTCGACGTCGTTGAACACCAGGACCGCCTGGCGCGGCTTTTCGAGGTCGAGCGTGCCGGACATCGGCACCAGGGGCATCAGCCGGCCGCGGTACTGCATCACCGACTGCCCCGCCGAGAACTCGATGCGGTCGCGCTCGATGTCCTCCAGTCGCGCCACCAGGCTCAGCGGCACTGCCTTGGGCGAGCGGTCTCCCGCGCGGAACAGCAGCATTGCCGTGCGCTGCTCGGACTGGGCGACAACCACGTCCTTGGTGTTCCCCTCGGCAATGTGGCCGTCGCTGCCGGCAATTCCCTGCGCGCGGGCGATGCCGTTGGGATCGAGGATCATGATGACGGAACCATCCCCGAGAATGGTGTTGCCCGAGAACATCGAGATATGGCGCAGAATCGGCGCCACCGGCTTGACCACGATCTCTTCGGTGTCGAACACCCGGTCGACGATGATGCCGAGCAGGCTCGCCCCGATCTGCGTCACCACGATGCACTGCCCCGCCTCGGTGTCGGTCGAACTCGTCTTCAGCCGAAGCAGACCGGAGAGGCTGACCAGCGGCAGCAGCTGGTCACGCAGGCGCAGCACCGGCGTGTCGTTGATGCGCTCGATGCGGCTTTCGGTGCGATCGGAGGTCGAGCCGCTGCCGGCGGCGCGTACCAGCTCGATCACGCTGATCTGCGGGATGGCAAAACGTTCCCCGCCCGCCTGCACGATCAGCGCCGAGACGATGGCCAGCGTCAGCGGAATCTTGACGAAGAAGGTCGTGCCCTGGCCCGGCGTGCTCTTGAGGTCGATGGTGCCGCCGATGCGCTCGACGTTGGTCTTCACCACGTCCATGCCCACGCCGCGCCCCGACACCGCGGTGACGGTGCGTGCCGTGGAAAAGCCGGCGCGGAAGATGAAGCGGGCCACCTGCTCGTCGCTCATGGCCGCCAGTTCGGCCTCGCTCGCCTGGCCGCGGCTCAGGGCCTTGGCGCGAATCGCGGCGATCGGCAGCCCCTTCCCGTCGTCGGCGACCTCGATGATGATGTGGCCGCCCTCGTGGTAGGCGTTGAGCATGATCCGCCCGGTCTCGGACTTGCCGGCCGCCCGGCGCTCGGCGGGGCTTTCCAGCCCGTGGTCGGCCGAATTGCGCACCATGTGGGTGAGCGGATCCTTGATGAGCTCCAGAACCTGCCGGTCGAGCTCGGTGTCGGCGCCGTGCATCACCAGCTCGATCTTTTTGTCGACTTCGTGGGCAAGATCGCGCACCAGGCGAGGCAGCTTGTTCCAGGCGTTGCCGATCGGCTGCATGCGCGTCTTCATCACCCCTTCCTGGAGATCGGAGGTGATGTGGGAGAGCCGCTGCAGCGGGACGGCGAAGGCCGAATCCTCCTGCGAGCGCGACAGCTGCAACAGCTGGTTGCGGGTCAGCACCAGCTCGGAGACCAGCGTCATCAGGTCCTCGAGCACTTCCACCCCGACGCGGATGGTCTGCGGCCCGATCTGGGCTTCCACCGCCGGGGCCTCGGGCGCTGCGGCGTCCGGAGGCGGCTTGATGGCGGGAGCCTCCGCAACGGGAGCCGGCTCCTTGGCGGGGGCCGGTTCGCTGGCGGCCGGAGCCGGCTCTTCGGGAGCCGCTGCGGCGATCGCCTGTTCGGGGGACGGCTCCGGCGCGGGCGCTTGCGTCGCCTCGGCGGCGGGGGAGGGCGCGGAAAGGCGTCCCTCGGCCGCGGCCTCCAGCGCTGCGATCAGCGCGGTATCGTCGCCTTCCGGCTCGACCCCGTCGTGCGTGGCCAGGCCGGTGACGATGGCCTTGATGCGATCGAGCCCCTGCAGCACCGTGCTGATGATGTCCGGGGTCACGACCAGGGCGCCGTCGCGGATCTTGACCAGGACGCTCTCGCCGGCATGCGCGACCCGCTCCAGCCGCGACAGCCCCAGGAACCCGCAGGTGCCCTTGATGGTGTGCACCAGACGGAAGATCAGCTTGAGGGTCTCGGAATCGTCCGGGGTCTGTTCGAGCTTGACCAGTGCGAGGTCGAGATCGGCCAGACTTTCGTTGGTTTCGGTCAGGAAATCGGCAAGAAGATCGTCCATCGCTCTCTCCTCGCGCCGCAGCGGAGGCCTGGGCGCCACCAGCAGAGTGGCTGGGGAGGGCGAAAAATTGGTAAAGCTCCGTCGATTCGAAGGCGGATTCCGGTTTTAATTTTTCTGCAGCACCAGCGGGGCCGCTGCCTCGCCGCGTCCGGCCATCGCGAAGCTCAGCCGGATCCCCCCCGCGGCCGCCACCAGCACCGTGAACGGCGCCTGCATTTCGCGCGGGGTGGCCGTCTGCAGCGCGGCCCGGGCCGTGGCGGGATCGGCCAGCAGCCCGGCCAGCCCGGTCGGCCAGACGGCCTGCGGGCCCTGCGGCCGAATCACCCACATGTCCGGCTCGTCCCGGGTCTGGACCTGTGCCTGGGCCAGCATGATCGTGCCGCCCCTCGGCAGGGCCTGGGCCGCCAGCAGCAGCACGTTCAGGATGACCCGCCCCGCGTCCGGGGGAAGCACGGCCTGTGGCGGCAGTTCGGCGAGATCGAGGTGCACCCGCTCGGGCAGCCCCGCGGCCAGTGAGGCGAGGTCTGCGACCGGCAGCGGCTCGGGGGAGCCGGCCCAGGCCGCGCGCAGCAGCCGGATCCGGGCCAGCAGGAGGTCGGCGGCCAAGCCGGCGCGGTCCCGGGCCTCGCCGGCCGAGTCCTGCGTCTCGGCGCAGACGGCCTCGATGGCGCCGGCCAGCGTTCCCGCCAACCCGCTGATGTCGTGACAAAACCGTTCCGCCAGCAGATGCGCTGGCGCCAGGGCCTCGATGGCCTCGGACTGCGGGGCAACCCGAGGATGCGGTGACGCCGGTGATGCCCCGGCATCCTGGTCCGAGAGGATCACTCCGGCCATTCTCCCGTGCAGGTCAATCTCCATGGCATTACGATGCTTCCCGGTCCAGAGTCGAGCATGCATCTGCATGGGCCGCTCCGTGCCGCAGCCGCTCGCCGCGTGGACGCTGGACGGACAGAGGGGGAGAACCATGGGCCGTTTCTTTGCCGCCGCCTCCTACGAGCCGGGCATGCGGGTGCGCCATCCCGGCCAGCCGGACTGGGGGGCCGGCACCGTCCAGTCGGTGGATGGCCATCGCGTGACCGTGACGTTCGAGGAGGTTGGCAAAGTGCTTGTCAACACCGCCGTCGTTGGCCTGGAGCCGCTCGGCGACGAGGACCTCCCCTTGCAGACGCCGGCCAAAAGGATCAAATGAAACCAACATTGTTGGAAACGCTGGTAACGCCATGATCGACCCGTTCGGCCGGGCCATTACCTATCTGCGAGTCTCCGTCACCGACCGGTGCGACTTGCGCTGCGTGTACTGCATGGCCGAGGACATGACCTTCCTGCCGCGGGGGGCGCTCCTCGACCTGGAGGAGCTGGACCGCCTGTGCGCGGCCTTCATCCGCCTCGGCACCCGCAAGATCCGCCTGACCGGCGGGGAGCCGCTGGTGCGGCGCGGGGTGATGACCCTGTTCCGCTCGCTGGGCGCGCGCCTCGGCCACGGGCTGGACGAACTCTCCGTGACCACCAATGCTTCCCAGCTCGCCCGTTTCGCCGGGGATCTCGCCGCTGCCGGGGTGAAGCGCGTCAACGTCAGCCTGGATACGCTCGATGCCGGGAAGTTCACCTCCATCACGCGCTGGGGCCGCCTGGAGCGTGTGCTGGAAGGCATCTTCGCCGCCCGCGACGCCGGGCTCGCCGTCAAGATCAACACCGTCGCCGTGCGCGGCCTGAACGAGGACGAGATCGATTCTCTCCTCGCCTGGTGCGGCGAGCAGGGCTTCGACCTGTGCCTCATCGAGATCATGCCGATGGGCGAGATCGACGCCTCCCGCAGCGAGCAGTATCTGCCGCTCTCGCTGGTGCGCTCGCGTCTGGCCCGCCATTGGACCCTCACCGAGAGCGCCTATCACAGCGGCGGCCCGGCCCGTTACTTCGACGTGGCCGAAACCGGCCGACGCATCGGCTTCATCACGCCGATGAGCCACAATTTCTGCGAGAGCTGCAACCGTGTGCGCCTGACCTGTACCGGTACTCTTTATATGTGCCTCGGCCAGGACACCTCCTCCGACCTGCGCGCCGTGCTGCGCTCCGGCGCCGACGAGGCGGCCCTCGAGGAGGCCATCCGCGCCGCCGTCGCGCGCAAGCCCAAGGGGCACGACTTCCTCATCGCGGCCCCCGGGGAGTCCTCCGGGTTGGCAGGAGAGGCTCCCCCCGCCGTTGCCCGCCACATGAACGTCACCGGCGGCTGAGATTTGAATTTTTCTGTCCGGGAAGAGAAGGGAAGCACTTCTTTTTCCTGAAGGAAAAAAGAAGCAAAAAGGACTTTTGTTCGTTTGGCTCCGCGCACGACACGGGCGCGGAGCCCAAATGAATAAAGCTTTCCTGGTTCTCCTTTCTCGAAAGGAGAACACCTTCCTTCTCTTGCTTGCCTTGCCCACCCGGAGGCAGGCGACGGGGGCCGGAGCCCCCGCCGGTTCAGCCCTTCACGCCGTGCAGCAGCTCGAGCCAGGCCACCTGGCCGGGGTCCTCGTTGCCGATCGAGCGGGCGGCCATGTTGCCGGCGCGGCCGATCTTGTTGGGCTGGTCCTTCATCGCGGCGATGGTCGTCTCGGTGGCGGCGATGCCCGCGCTCGCCATGGCGGCCGGATCGCTCATGCCCTGCATCGCCTTGATCGAGGCGGCGAGGGCGTCGAGCACGGTCTTGTCGCCGAGATTGGCCTTGCCGAGGGCCATCATGCGGTCCAGCGCTCCCTGCAGCAGCGCGGGGATCTCGCTCCACGGCGCCTCGGTGCGGCCCTTGAGGGTCTTGGCCGCGCTCAGCAGGGCGGCGGCGAGCAGGGTGCCGAAGGAGGAGCCGGAGGCCCGGGTGAAGGCCTGGGCGCAGGTCATCAGCGCCTTGCCGAGATCGTCGGGCAGATCGGGCAGCACCTTGGCGACTTCCCGGCTGCCGCGCAGCATGGTCACGCCGAGGTCGCCGTCGCCGAGGCGGCCGTCCAGCTCGTTGAGGTGGTCGGAGGCTTTTTCCATGTGGGCGGCCACGCGCGCGAAGCCGGCGGCCAGACTCTGCTTGTCGAGTGCCATCGTCGTTATCCAACCTTCCAGAAGGCGCAGTCCGCGGGGGCCTTGAGCAGTTCCTCCAGCTCGGCGTCGAGCTTGAGGACGGTGAAGGAGGCCCCCTGCATTTCCATCGAGCAGGCGAAACGGCCGACCAGCGGCATCACGATGGTCGCGCCGAGAGTGTCGAAGTATTCCTTGACCTTGCGATAGAGGATGAAGAGTTCCTCCATCGGGGTGCCGCCC
Organism: uncultured Acetobacteraceae bacterium; assembly: GCA_937874445.1. Lineage (GTDB taxonomy): Bacteria > Pseudomonadota > Alphaproteobacteria > Acetobacterales > Acetobacteraceae > Rhodovastum. The sequence goes on from CALNAL010000062.1 coordinate 12,013, forward strand.
AGGCTGTTGACCAGCACCGACACGCGATCGCCCTTGCCGACGGGGCGGTCGGCCTGCAGGGCGTCGAGCATCTCCTTGGCGATCTCGTCGGCCGGCAGCAGCTTGCCGCGGCGCGAGCCGGGCTCGCCATGGATGCCCATGCCGATTTCCATCTCGTCGTCGGCGATGGTGAAGGTGGGACGGCCGGCCTGCGGCACCGTGCACGGGGTCAGCGCCACGCCGATGGAACGGACCGCGTCGACCGCCTTCTGGGCGATGCGGGTGACCTCGGCGAGGTCCTTGCCGGCCCAGGCCGCGGCCCCGGCGATCTTGTAGGCATAGACGATGCCGGCCACGCCGCGGCGCTTCTCGATTTCGGTCTTGGGGCGCGAGGCGATGTCGTCGGTGACCTTGACGGTGGTGGTGGGGACGTCCTCCATCTCCATCATCTCGCCGGCCATGTCGAAGTTCATCGTGTCGCCGCCGTAGTTGCCGTAGAGGCGCAGGATGCCGGCGCCGCCGTCGGTCGCCTTCATGGCCTCGACCATCTGCTCCACGGAGGGGGAGGCGAACACCTCGCCGATCGCGCAGGCGTCCACCAGGCCCTGGCCCACGTAGCCCGTGAACACCGGCAGATGGCCCGAGCCGCCGCCGCTGACGATGCCGACCTTGCCCTTCTTTGCCGGCCCGGGGCGCTTGATGACGCGCCCGCCGGTGCCCGTGCGCTCGTAGTATTCTGGGTAGACCAGGCACAGTCCTTCGAGGGTTTCATCAACGTAGGCGAAGGGGTCGTTTAGGATTTTCTTCATCACAGGGACCTCGTTGTCGTGCTAGGGCATTGGGCGTGTAGGGCGCTGGACCATAGCCTCCCTGGACGGGTCGTGGCAGGTGGGGGAGGCAGGAATTGGGACTGAGGTTTCAATTTTTTCCATCCCGCTTTTCCGACCCGTTTTGCCATCCGGGCCGAATTCGTCGGTCCGCGCGTTTCCTCGCCGGCTCCTCCCTGCCGTGGGGAGGAGCGCGCCATTGTCGAGCCGAGTGCGGGCGGCGGCAAGGGGGGGGCGAGAACCGCCGTGTCCCCCTTCAGGCGAACAGGCGCTCGCCCTTGAGTCCGTCATAGAGGCCGGCCACCCATTCGCCGTAGCCGTTCCAGATCCGGGTGGGCACCATCTCGTTGCTGCCGAGCAGGCGTTCCTCGGCCTGGCTCCAGCGCGGGTGCGGCACCGCCGGATTGACGTTGGCCCAGAAGCCGTATTCGCTGGCCTGCAGCGCCTGCCAGAAATTGACCGGGCGCGTGGCGGAAAATTCCACCCGGACGAGCGACTTGGCGGATTTGAAGCCGTATTTCCAGGGCAGCACCAGGCGGATCGGGGCGCCGTTCTGCCGCGCCAGGGTCTGGCCGTACATGCCCACCGCCAGGAAGGCGAGTTCGTTGGCGGCCTCCTCCAGCGTGCAGCCCTCGGTGTAGGGCCAGGGATACCAGGACTGGCGCAGCCCCGGCATGGTGGCGCGGTCGGCCTGGGTGGTGAAGACGAGATATTTCGCGCCGGACTGCGGCTCGGCCAGGCGCACCAGCTCGGCCAGGGGGAAGCCGACCCACGGCACCGTCATCGCCCAGGCCTCGACGCAGCGGTGGCGATAGACCCGTTCCTCCAGCGACACCTGGCGCAGCAGATCCTCCAGCGCCAGCCGGCGGGGGTTGGCCACCAGCCCGGCCAGCTCGATGCTCCACGGGTCGATCTTCAGCGCCTGGGCGGGCCCCACCAGGGACTTGGAGGTGTTGAACTCGTAGAAGTTGTTGTAGCTGAGGGCGTCCTGCTCGGGGGTGAGGTCGCGCCCGGGGGGGTAGGCGTCGCTGTGCCGGGCCGCCAGCGGGGCGCGCGGGCGGCCGAGCGCGTTG
>CALNAL010000063.1 GCA_937874445.1 uncultured Acetobacteraceae bacterium
CATAGGGCGAGGGCGCGGGCGCAACGGGGGCCAGCGGCACGCCCTGCGGAGCCGGGTCGCGCGGGGCGGCCATGCCGGTGGGCGGGGCCACCTCGGGGGCACGCGGCTGCCCCGACTGGCGGTCGAGAAAACCCGGCAGGGGCGACATCTGCGCCCCCTGTGAATCCTGGGCCTGAGCCTGGACCTGGGCCTGGGCCTGGGCCGACGGCACGGCCGCGCCGGCCGCCCAGGCGAGCCCCGCCAGCAGCGCGCCCATCCGGCCCGCATGACACTGCGGCGTCATCCGTGCGACACCGTCTTGGGATTGCGCAGGGCGCCGACCATGTCGATCAGCAACTGGCGCATCACGGCCTCGTCCACCCCCATCAGCATCGCGTCCTCGAAGCTATCCTGCAGCACCTGGGCCAGCTCGGCGTGATTCTCTTCGAGCACCTTGAGCTTCTCGCGGCACGCGATGGGGGTGCCGTCGGACTGCGGCCAGCGCGCGGGCGGGGAGATCATCTGGAGGAGTTGCTCATTTGGAGGCGGGCGCCGCCCCGCCGGCACCACCGGTGCTGCCGAAGATATACTTGCCCACCAGCTGCTCCAGGCTGATCGAGGACTGGGTGATCTGGACCTGCCCGCCGGGGGGGATGATCTTGTCCTCGCCGCCGGGAACCAGGGCGATGTACTTGCCGCCCAGCAGCCCGTCGGTGGTGATCTCGGCCGAGGTGTCGGTGGGCAGATGCATGGCATCCTGCACGGTGAACGCCACGTCGGCCTGGAAGGTCTTGGGGTCCACCACGGCGCTGGTGATGCTGCCCACCTTGACCCCGGCGATGCGCACGTCGGCGCCGACATTGACCCCGTCGATGCGGTCGAAGCGGGCATGCAGCACATACCCGCCCACGCTGGCCCGGCCGGTGTTGACCACCGCATAGCTCAGGAACCCCACGGCCACCACCAGCACCACGGCGCCGGCGAGGGTTTCAGTCAGGCTGCGTTGTGCCATGAAAGGGAAACCGCGCTCAGGTCCGGTCAGCCGGCTCGGGCGACCAGGATTCGTAATCCCCGCTGGCCCGCTCGCGCACGCCGCCCGCGTAGTCCGCCCCGGCGGGACGATAGCTCGCCGCGGTGCCCGTCAGATTGGGCCGGGGCGGCACCTGCCAGGGCTTGCGCTCCGCCTCGGAAATCGGCGCGGGCGTGATGTAGTGCAGCCAGGCATGCCACTCGGGGGGAACGCGCGTGGCATCCTCCTCGCCCTTGTAGAGCACCCAGCGCCGGCGCCGCAGACCCGGCCGTGCCTTGCGCTCCTCGTAATAGACGTTGCCCTCGGCATCCGCGCCGATGCGGGTGCCACGCAGCCAGGTGAACAGGAGTGTGCCGATGCTCATGTCTCGCATATAAAACGCCGCGGGCCGGGGGTCCATGGGGCGCCGCTCACTTTCGCCAAGGAACCAAGCTCCGAGTCGATATCCACAGCATTTTGTAGGTTGACTCCCCTCCGGACGCAAAATCTGGCTTCCTGAGTCGCCTCCCCCGGCGCTAGGGTCCGAGACATGACAAGCAGCAAGTCCTCCAGCGGCAGACTTTGCTCCGGCAAGCTCTGCTCCACCAAGCTCTGGCGGGGCGTGCGGATGCGCAAGGGCGTGGCCGCCGTCGATCCCGACGCCACGCCGCGCCGGGTGGTCCTGCCGGCCGCGTGGGACGACCGCGCCGCCGCCGCCCTGGCCGCCCTGGTGCCCGGCGACGGCCCCGCGGTGCTGGAAATCGCCGCCGAGTCCTGGATCGAGCCGATCGCCGAGCGCGCCCGCCGCGCCGGACTTGAGCTGCCGGTGGCCGACGGGCTGCACGGCCTGCTGCTGGCCCGCCGCGGCGCTCCGGGAGCGGCGGTGTGGCGCAACGAGGCCGGTCCGCTGACCTTCACGCTCGCCCTGCCAGCCTTCTACGAAGCCGGGCACGGGTTTGATATTGAAGCATTCTCCGAGGCGATCGACCTGGCCACCCTGGCGCTCGCGCTGCACGCGCCGCAGGCCGAGCAGCTCGGCGTGGGCCTGGCCGACCTGGCGGGGCTGCTCGCCCTGCTCGGCCTCGACTACGACAGCGCCATGGCCCGCGCGGTGGCCGGCGCCCTGGCCGCCCTGCTGCGCGGCCGCGCCGAGGCCGTCTCGGCCGATCTCGCCACGCGCTTCGGCACGCTGGCTCCGGCCGAGCCGGTGACCATCGCGGTGCCGCAGGCCGACGCCGTGCCCGGCCTGACCGCCGCCGCCCAAGCCGCCCTCGATGCCCCGAAGGCGGGCCTGCGCCACCGCACCCTCACCGCGCTCCTCCCCCCCGGCCCGGCCGAGGCTCTGCTCGGCGTGGAAACCGGCGGCGTGGCCCCCGCCTTCGCCCCCATCGACGACCGTGGCGCGCTCACCCGCACCGCCCGCGCCGCGCTCTCCACCCGCGGCCTGAGCGCCGAGCAGGCGCTGGCGGCCACCCTGGCCGGCACGCCGCTGTTCCCCGCCGTCTCCCCCGCGGCCCAGGCCGGGATGCACGCCGCCGTGGCGCCGTTCCTGCAATCGATGGCCGGCCGCCCGGCCAGCCTGCCGCTGCCCGCCGCCACCCCGGCCCGCCACCCGCTGCCGGCACGCCGCTCGGGCTACACCCAGAAGGCGGCGGTGGGCGGGCACAAGGTGTTCCTGCGCACCGGCGAATATGCCGACGGCCGCCTGGGCGAGATCTTCATCGCCCTGCACAAGGACTGTCTCTTATACACATCTGACGCT
>CALNAL010000064.1 GCA_937874445.1 uncultured Acetobacteraceae bacterium
CGATGGGACTGGGCAGACTCTGCTCCGCGCTGGCGTTGCTGGCGGCGGTGGCGGCGGCGCCTTCCGGGGCGGACGCGCGCGAGTTGATGGTGGTGGGCTTCGGCGGCGGGTTCCAGGACAATGCCCGCAACGACCTCTTTCAGGCCTATGCCAAGGCCACCGGCGAGAGCGTGCGCGACGACGTCTACAACGGCGAGCTGGCCCGCATCACGGCCATGGTGCAGGCCCACAACGTCACTTGGGATGTGGTGATGGTGGAGGCCCCCGAGCTGGTGCGCGGCTGCGAGGACGGCACCTTCGCGCGCATCGACTACGCCGTGGTGCGCCGCGACAAGTTCATGCCCGGCAGCGCCACTACCTGCGGCGTCGGCGCGGTGGGCTGGGGGGTTTCGCTGTTCTACGACCAGAAGCGTTTCCCGGAGGGGCCGAAGACCTACGCGGATATGTGGGACCTCCAGAAATGGCCCGGCAAGCGGCTGATGCGCAGCGGCCCGAAGATGACCCTGGAGATCGCCCTGCTGGCCGACGGCGTGGCGCCGGACAAGGTCTATCAGGTGCTCGCCACGAAGGAGGGCCAGGATCGCGCCTTCCACAAGCTCGACGCCATCAAGCCCGAACTCCTCTGGTGGAAGGCCGGCACCCAGCCGTTGCAGCTGATCGGCTCGGGCGAGGTGGCCTTCGCGGTGGGCTACGTCGGCCGCACCGCCCATGCCGTCGCCGGCGGCGCGTCCTATCCGCTGCTGTGGAACACGCTGCTCTATTCCTATGATTCCTGGACGGTGGTGAAGGGCTCACCCAACGCCGCGGAGGCGATGCGCTTCCTCGACTTCATCACCGATCCCGCGCCGCTGGAGAACCTCGCGCAGCACTGGGAGATCTCGCCGGCGACCCGCGCCGTGGCCGAGGACCCGGCGGTGCGCCAGCGCAATCCCGCGATGATCGCCAACCACCAGGCCGAGGGGCTGTTCATCGACACCGGATTCTGGTCTGAACACGGCGAGGATCTCGAGAAGCGCTTCGCCGTCTGGGCGTCGCACTAGAGCGGGACGCGTTCGCGTGTGCTCGCGCCTCCCGCTTCAGCACTTTGCTTCCTCGCGCGATTCAGACTTTTGGCGATTCCGCCAAATGTCATCGCGCTCTAGGAGCGGGGAGGGGCGCGCATGACGGGGCGCGACGGGAGAGCCCTGCTGGCGGTGATGCCGGCCCTGGCGGTGATCGCCGCCTGTCTGCTGATCCCGCTGCTGTGGACCCTCGCCACCGCGGTGCGCGACCCCGAACTCTCCGCCACCCTGCCGCGCAGCGCCGTCCTGCTGCGCGCGTGGGATGGCCACGGACTGCCCGGCGAGGCGACCTACGCCGCCATGGCCACCGAGCTGAAGGCGGCGAGCGAGACGCAGGCGCTGGGACCGCTGGCGCGGCGGATGAATTTCGAGCAGAGCGGTCTGCGCGTGCTGCTGATGCACGCCGCCGAGGCCGAACTCTCGCCGCCCTATGCCGCGAGCATGACCGCGCTCGACGCGCGCTGGGGGGAGAGGGCCACCTGGCTGCGCCTGCAGCGCGCCAGCGGGCCGTTCACCGACCTCTACCTGCTGCGCGCCCTCGATCTCGACCGCACGCCCGACGGCACGGTCGTGGCGGTGCCGGCCGAGCAGGCGGTCTTCCGCACCCTCTTCCTGCGCACGCTGGAGATCAGCCTGCATGTGACGGTGCTGTGCCTGGTCATCGGCTATCCCGTGGCCTGGACCATCACCGTGCTGCCGCGCTTCTGGTCGGGGGTGGCGACGGCGCTGGTGCTGGTGCCGTTCTGGATGTCGGTGCTGGTGCGCACCACGGCCTGGCTGATCCTGTTGCAGCGCGAGGGGCCGCTCAATGACCTGCTGCAGGCGCTGCACCTCACCGACGGGCCGCTCCAGCTCATCTTCACCCGCACGGCGGTGTACATCGCCATGGTGCATGTGCTGCTGCCCTTCGTGGTGGTGCCGCTCACGGGGGTGATGCGGCGCATCAACCCGGCCTATCTCCAGGCCGCCGAGAGCCTGGGAGCGGGGGCGTGGGCGCGCTTCCAGAGGGTGTATTTCCCGATGACCCTGCCGGGGGTGGCGGCGGGAGGGCTGATCACCTTCATGATGGCGGTGGGATTCTACATCACGCCCGCGCTGGTGGGCGGGCCGGACGACCAGCTCGTCTCCACCTGGATCGCCGACTACATCAACGCCGATCTCAACTGGGGCATGGCGGCGGCGCTGGCGGTGGGGC
>CALNAL010000065.1 GCA_937874445.1 uncultured Acetobacteraceae bacterium
GTGCTGGATCGCCAAGCGCCACCTCGAGCGCGCCCTGCCGATTCTGGCCGCGCGGGGGCTGGCGCTCACGCCGCACTGGCACCCCTTCCAGCTCCACCCCGACCTGCCGGCGGAGGGCGTGGAGCGCGCCGCCTGGCGGGCCCGCAGATTCGGCTCCCCCGCCGAGGCCGCCGCCGCCGACGCCCGCGTGGCCGAGGCCGGGCATGCCGTGGGGCTCGCCTTCCGCCACGACCTCATCCGCCGCATCCCCAACACGCTCGACGCCCACCGCGTGCTGCGCCTGGCCGAGGCGGAGGGCGTGCAGGCGGCGGTGCTGGAATCCTTCTACGCCGGCTATTTCACCGAGGGCGCCGACCTCGGCGAGCCCGCCATCCTGGCCACCCTGGCCATCCGCGGCGGGCTGGCCGAGGCGGCCGTGACCTCCCTGCTGGCCGGCGAGGAGGGCCGCGCCGAGGTGGCCGGGGAGGACGCCGCCGTCCGCCGCGCCGGGCTGGAGGGCGTGCCCGCCTTCACCATGGGCCCGTATCTGCTCTTCTCCGGCGCGGTGCCCGCCGATACCATGGTCGAGGCTTTCGCCAAGGCCTGGCAGACGATCTCGCGGCAGAAGCCGTAGCGGCGGAGCCATCAGGGAGAGACAAGTCGTGGCAGAGCGCATCGAGCTCGTCGCGGGCGACATCACCCGCCTTGCGGTGGACGCCATCGTCAACGCCGCCAATTCCTCGCTGCTCGGCGGGGGCGGGGTGGACGGGGCCATCCATCGCGCCGCCGGCCCCGGGCTGCTCGCCGAATGCCGCACCCTCGGCGGCTGCCCCACCGGCGAGGCCCGCCTCACCGCCGGCTACGACCTGCCGGCACGCCATGTCATCCACACCGTGGGCCCGGTTTGGCACGGCGGCACAGAGGGCGAGCCCGAGCTTCTGGCCGCCTGCTATCGCGCCAGCTTCGCCCTCGCGGAGGCGCACGGCGTGCACAGCATCGCCTTCCCGGCCATCTCCTGCGGGGTCTACGGCTACCCCCTCGCGCCGGCCTGCCGCATCGCCGTGCAGGCCTGCCGCGCCGCGCCCGCCAGCCTCACGCGCATCCTCCTGGTCGCCTTCGACGCCGAGGTGCTGGCGGCCTATCGCGCCGCCCTGGAGGAAGGGAAGGCATCTTTTTCCTGAAGGAAAAAGAAGCAAAAAGGACTTTTGTTCCTTTGGCTCCGCGCGTGTTTCAGCCGCGAGACCTTGCGGCTGGCGTTGGGCTCGTTATCAGTGGTTGCGGTATTCCCGCTCTTGGCCGGAGCTGGGGTAGAACTGATGTATGGAGCCGGCGCTGGAGCTGCTTTCGAAATAGCAAGCCGGCAATTCGACAGCACGCTCCCGGGGCCTATTGATTCGGAATACCAATGATGCAGCAAGGAGGAACCCCATGAAGCTTGCTTTCGTGTTTGCTGCGCTGGTTGGAATGGGGGTGGCTTTCGTCCCGCACGGGGGAGCGATGGCGGCTGATGCCAAGCCGCCTTCTTCGTCGGTAGATTATTCGAAGCCATTGTTTACTAAGGCAGGAATACCGTTGTGCCAATCGAGGGACGACTTGCAGGCACTGCTGAGTCTACTCCGCAACGGTCAAAAGGAACTTGCTGGCAAAGTTCGGGGCTGCATGTCTTTCCCGCTCGATGGGGTGCCCGTGATTGTCTTAGATGCAGAGGGTGTCTTCGATGTCTGGGTGCGAGCGCGCATTATGCTAAATGACGACAGTCAGCCGACAATATGGACGGTCGGTTGGATGCTTCGCAACGACGACAGTTTGCCGATTACCGGAGACCCGGCAAACGGGAAGGTCAAAGTTTGTATGACTGGAGAGTTCGGGGACGTCCATGTTCCATCCTTGGCGATGTTCAAAAATGGCGGGAACCTGATAGGTAACCAGACGGACAAATGGAAATCCGAAAATTTTAAGTCAGATACAGTAAATTCTCACGCATCTCTGGTTACGACGGAAGCAATTGATCTCACGAACGATAAGCCGTGCGCTGAAGCGAGCGCACGGATGTTCACAAGAGACAATCAGTTTACCGTAAAAACGTGGCCGTCTTCGCCTCGGACGGTGTGGGATTTTGAACAAGTGCTTGGTTATCCGCTTACTAAGCTTGCCCAACCCGGGAAGCTTGGATTGCTGCGTGGGCAGATAGGTCTACGGGCAGTAATCATCGCCGACCTCGGGAACCCGCTATCAGTATCCGACGAAGACGCAGCCAAGAACGAACCAGACAACCCTCTGAACCGTATCCCGGAAGACATGAAATTGGCGCGCGCAGCGGCGCCCAACGGGCCAAAAGGGAAGGGGAATTTTCAAGTTTGCCTTTGGAAAGATATTGATGACGTTGCGGATGATGAAGCACAGTCTGTCAGCGTGCCTCCTGGTGTTATTTTTCAATCGTCTGGGCGCCTAATTGGAGATATTCGGGACCCAGAGCCAGATGTCCAATATGGATTGTATGATAACAAAACAACATTTTCGGTAGTTAACCAAAAACCCTTTATATTATCAAAGAAAAAACCATGCTTTGTCACGTCTGTTCGGTCCGTTATTTCTGAACGAAATTCATGGATTTTTCCGTTCGTTCGTGTGGCAGACCGCCTGCGTTTCCAGGCGACTGGACTCATGGGCCATTCTGACAATGAAGGGCTCCCAGGACATCTCGGGGATGCCCTTGATGTTGGGGCGCTCAACGGAACCCCAACTGCGGACATCGGGGATCCTCTTGAATTGGAGGAAAAGCCGTAGACGGCGGAGTCAGGTGCCCTCGGAAGGGAGCTTCTCCGTATCGGCGGCGGCCCGTCCGGCCGCGATCAACCGGCGGATTGCCTCGGATTCCGTCTTGATGTGGTCGGAGAAGCGATAGTCCTCGATTGCTTGGACCCTGGCGTTCGGCAGGGAAACAGGCTTAACGAACAAAGCTTTCCTGGTTCTCCTTTCCCGAAAGGAGAACACCTTGCCTTACCTTGCTAAACGGCGCCGCCCGGCCTCAGGCGGTGCGTGCGAGCCGATGGAGCTTCTTGCCGGCGGAGAGGCGCACGCCCTCGGCCAGGCGATCGGGCGCGACCATCAGCCCCTCGTCGGAGACCGGCGCGTCGTCGATGCGCGCCCCGCCGCCGCGGATGAGCCGGCGGGCCTCGCCGTTGGTCTTGGCCAGTCCCGCCAGCACGAACAGCCGGAAGGCCGGCACGCCCTCGCCCACCTCGGCGGCGGGGATGGGCGCGAGCGGCAGGCTCTCGGCGGCCGTGCCCTCCTCGAAGGTGCTGCGCGCGGCGGCGGCGGCGGCCTCGGCGGCGGCGCGCCCGTGCAGCAGGGTGGTGGCCTCGTTGGCGAGGATCTTCTTGGCCTCGTTGATCTCCGCCCCGCCCAGCGCCTCCAGCCGCGCGATCTCGGCCAGCGGCAGGTCGGTGAACAGCTTGAGGAAGCGCCCGACGTCGGCGTCCTCGGTGTTGCGCCAGAACTGCCAGTAGTCGAAGGCGGGCAGCCGGTCGGCGGCGAGCCACACCGCGCCCTTGGCGGTCTTGCCCATCTTGGCGCCCGAGGCGGTGGTGATGAGCGGGGTGGTCAGGCCGAACACCAGCGCGTTGTCGGTGCGCCGCACCAGGTCCACGCCGGAGACGATGTTGCCCCACTGGTCGGAGCCGCCCATCTGCAACCGCACGCCGTAGCGCCGGTGCAGCTCGCGGAAATCGTAGCTCTGCAAAATCATGTAGTTGAATTCGAGGAAGGTCAGCGGCTGCTCGCGGGCCAGACGCAGCTGCACCGAATCGAAGGTGAGCATGCGGTTGACGGTGAAGTGCACGCCCACCTCGCGCAGCAGCGGGATGTAGCCGAGGGTGCCGAGCCACTCGTTGTTGTCGGGCATGATGGCGTCCGACGGCCCCTCGCCGAACTTCAGGAACGGCGTGAAGCAGCGCCTGATGCCGGCCATGTTGTCGGCGATCTGCGCGTCGGTGAGCATCTTGCGGCTCTCGGTCTTGCCCGAGGGGTCGCCGATGCGGGTGGTGCCGCCGCCCATCAGCACCACCGGCTTGTTGCCGGTGCGCTGCATCAGCCGCAGCAGCATGATTTGCACCAGGCTGCCCACATGCAGGCTATCCGCGGTGCAGTCGAAGCCGATATACCCGGCGACAGGCCCCTCGCGCAGCGCCGCGGTCAGGCCGTCGGCATCGGTGCACTGGTTGACGAAGCCGCGAGCCGTGGCTTCGTGCAGAAAATCGTCGCTGGGCATGTGTGGCGTCCGGGCTGCTCGAAGAGAATTCGGGGGCTAGCACAGGAGAACACGGGATGGAAATGCTGCGGGCCGTGGGGCTGATGAGCGGAACCTCGCTGGACGGGGTGGACGCCGCCCTGATCGAGACCGACGGGGAACGGGTGGGCGCCTTCGGACCGTGCCGCACCTTCCCCTTCCCCGACGCGCTGCGCACGGAGCTGCGCGCGCTGCTCGACCGCGCGCCGCGCCTCCCCGCCGATGACCCGCAGGTGGCCCGCCTCGCCGCCCGCCTCGCCGAGGTGCACGCCGAGGCGGTGCGCGCGCTGGGGGAAAAGGCCGATATCGTGGGCTTCCACGGCCAGACCATCCTCCACCAGCCGCAGCTGCACCGCACCTGGCAGATCGGCGACGGCCAGGCGCTGGCGGACATGCTGGGGATCGACGTGGCGTGGGACTTCCGCACCGCCGACGTGGCCGCCGGCGGGGAGGGCGCGCCGCTCGCGCCGATCTACCACGCCGCGCTGGCCGCGCCCCTGCCGCGCCCGCTCGCGGTGCTCAACATCGGCGGCGTGGCCAACGTGACCTATATCGGCGCCGACGACACCCTGGTCGCCTGCGACACCGGCCCCGGCAACGGTCCCCTCGACGACTGGGCCGCCCGCCACTCCAACGAAACCTGCGACCGCAACGGCACCCTCTCGGCGCGCGGACGGATCGATATCGCGGTTCTCTCGCGCCTGCTCGCCGACCCGTATTTCGCGCGCCCGGTGCCCAAGTCGCTCGACCGGCTGGATTTCTCCGCCCGCCTGGCCGCCTCCGGCCTCGACGCGCTCTCCCCCGAGGACGGCGCCGCCACGCTGGTCGCCTTCACCGCCGAGGCGGTCGCCCGCACCCCGCTGCCGGCCACCCCGAAACGCTGGCTGGTGTGCGGCGGCGGCCGGCACAACCCCACCCTGATGGCCGCCCTCTCCGCCCCGCGCCGCGCCGGCCCGGCGGGGGGATAGGGGGGGGGGGGCCGCGGCCCGCGGGCGGGCCCCTG
>CALNAL010000066.1 GCA_937874445.1 uncultured Acetobacteraceae bacterium
TTTGAAAAACAGGGCCCCCGCGAATTCCTGAAGAAGATTAATTTAACGGAGGTCCGCCTGGAGTATAATGTCCAGGAAGATGAACGGTAGGAGAACGGCAATGACGAATCAGGCGCCGCAATGCGACGCCTACGATGTGGACGTCGTGCGGGCCGACATCGACGAACTGGGCCACGTCAACAATGCGGTCTATCTCACCTGGGTTCAGGAAGCCGTGCTGCATCATTGGCGGCGCCTGGCCCCCAAGGAAGCGGTCGCCAGCCATGTCTGGGTCGCGCTTCAGCATCAGATCCGCTACCGCCACCCAGCATTCCTCGACGACCACATCCTGGTGAAAGTGGCACTCGACAAGCTGGCCGGGGCACGGGCCTTCTACACCACGCTCATCACGCGCGGCGACGAGGTGCTGGCTGAAGTGCAGAGCTGCTGGTGCTACCTCGATGCGGCAAACCGCAAGCCGGTCCGCATCGCGCGCGGGATCATCGAGCGCTTCCTCCCCCGAAAGGTTTCGGAGCACATCTGAAAGCTCGCCGGGGACGCCAGGGCATACACTCCGGCGCGGAGCGCGTGGCCGGGGGGTAATCCTTATCTCCTGGCCTGCGGAGCAGCTTCGTCGAAGCCTTCCTCCTCGCCTGAGACGCGCCTGCGTTGCCCCCTCATGAGCGACGACACCGATTCCGGTGGTCGTGGAGGGAAGAATCAAGCCATACGCAATTCTCGTAAAACGGGCTCTTGTAAAATATTTTCAAGACCCCATATAAATAACTCATAACTATAATATACTAATAAAATTGACGATGGTATGTTTTGACATATGCTAATATATTCGTATTCCGAAAAGGATAAATTCGTATATATCGCCTGATGCCCCGGGCATCCCATTCCACCGCCGGATGACGGCGGTCTTCCCGGCCGGGAGCATCGCGGCGGTGTGCGGCGTTTTTCTCTCAGGCCGCCCCCGCGGCTTTCGCCAAGCCAGCCGCCGCCATCGTCCCGTGGATGCGGCCGATTCCCTGGGATTTTTTTACAGACCCCCTCGCGCACCCGAGCGTTGACCGGCTGCAGGTGTGCCCCTCCCGCGTCATGCATGAACGCGGGACGTGGATAAATCAGTGCACAGGAGGCTCGATGCTGTTGCGATCTGCCCTGCGGGGAAGTTCTGTCGTCAAGCGGGTCCGTGGCATCTGCGGGGCATGGCCCCGGTGGGCACCTGCCTGGGACAGTCGGCTTCCCATCCGCGAGGAGCTGTTCGGCATCGAGCGGTTGGAAGCGCACGCGCGCAGCCTGGCCAAGGAGCAGCCCGTCGCCGCGAAGCAAAGCAAGGGCAAGCCTCTGGTAAGTCGGCTCCTGCGCAATGCCACGACGCTGCGGGCCCGCTACCGCGACCTGCAGACCGCGATCGACCAGGGGCACGTCATCACCCCAGCCGCCGAGTGGCTGGTCGACAACTTCCATTTGGTGGAAAAGCAGATCTGGCAGATCCGCGCCGATCTGCCCCACAGCTACTACCGTCGGCTGCCCAAGCTCACCACGGGTCCCTTCGTCGGATATCCCCGGGTATTCGGCATCGCCTGGGCGTTCGTCGCCCACAGCGACAGCCGTTTCGATACCGACACACTGCTGCGCTATGTCCGGGCCTATCAACAGGTGCAGCCGCTCACCATCGGCGAATTGTGGGCGGTATCGATTACTCTTCGTATCGTTCTGATCGAGAATCTGACGCGTGTTGCCAGGCAGATCGTCTGCAGCCGGGAAGCGTGCCGGCAGGCCGACGCGGTCGCCGACCGGCTGCTGGGCGTCGGACGCGAAGGCGAAGGCGCCGAGCCGATCTCCGCGGTGCTGGCCGGCCAGCAGAGGGACGCTCTTTCCGAATCCTTCGCCGTGCAGCTCGTCTATCGCCTGCGCGACCAGGACCCGACCGTGACGCCCGCCTTGAACTGGCTCGACGGGCGCGTGGCGCAGCAAGGCACCTCGGTCGATGCCATGGTGCGCGACGTGCAGCGCCAGCAGGGCGCCTCGAATGTCACCATGCGCAACATCATCACCAGCCTGCGGCTGATTGCGGACGTGGACTGGAAGCTGATCTTCGAGCAGATGAGCCCGGTCGACGGCGTGCTTGCCGAGGGCACGGCCTTCCGGGAGATGGATTTTCCGACACGCAACCTCTATCGCAGCGCCATCGAGGAACTGGCCCGCGGGTCCGGCCGCACCGAATGCGAAATCGCCCGCGCCGCGGTGCACGCCGCCCGCGACGCCGCGTCGAGCCAAGCGGCCGGCTGCGGGACGCGTGAGGCCGACCCGGGCTACCATCTGCTCGCGGGCGGGCGACGTGCCTTCGAGGCGGCGATCGGCTTTCGTCCGTCGCTGCGGGCCTGGCCGACTTGGTTGAATCGACGCCTCGGTGTCGGCGGCTACGTCGGGTTGGTGGGCCTCGCAACCGCCCTGCTGCTCGCGGTGCCGCTGATCGTGCTGGCCCTGCTCGGCACCGCTCCGGCGGGCCTTGCCTTGCTCGGCGTGCTCGGCGCGGTGCCGGCCATCGATGTGGCGGTAGCGCTGGTCAACCGTGCCGTGGCGGCAGGCTTCCATGCGACGCTGCTGCCGGCGCTGGAACTGCGCGGCGGCATTCCGGCCGACCTGCGCACGCTGGTGGCGGTGCCGACGATGCTGACCAGCGAGGCCGACATCGCCGAGCAGATCGAACGTCTCGAGATTCATCATCTTGCGAGCCCCGACGGAGATCTTTGCTTCGCGCTGCTGTCGGATTGGCAGGACGGCACGGCCGAACACGCCGAGACCGATGCGGCGCTGCTGGCGGCGGCGGCGGCAGGGATCGCCCGGCTCAACCGGCAGTACGGTCCGCTGCCGGGCGGGCCACGCTTCCTGCTGCTGCACCGGCGGCGCTGCTGGAATGCCTCCGAATCCCGCTGGATCGGCTGGGAACGCAAGCGCGGCAAGCTGCACGAGTTGAACCGTCTGTTGCGCGGCGCCACCGACACCAGCTTTATCACCGCCGACGGTTCCGCCCCGGCGGTGCCGCCTGATATCCGCTACGTCGTCACCCTCGACGCCGACACGCGCCTGCCGCGCGACACGGTGCGTCGGCTGGTCGGCAAGATGGCGCATCCGCTGAACCGGCCGGACTTCGACGCCCATCTGGGCCGGGTGATCGAGGGATACTCCGTCCTCCAGCCGCGGGTGACGCCCTCGTTGCCGGTGGGCCAGGAAGGCTCGTTGTTCCAGCGCATCTTTTCCAGCCTGAGCGGCATCGACCCGTATGCCTCCGCCGCGTCGGATGTCTATCAGGACATGTTCGGGGAGGGGTCGTACGCGGGCAAGGGGATCTACGACGTCGATGCCTTCGAGGCCGCTCTCGCCGGGCGGGTGCCGGACTCGACGATGCTCAGCCACGATCTGTTCGAGGGCGTGTTCGCCAGGGCCGGCCTTGCCTCGGATATCGAGGTGGTCGAGGAATTCCCCGCGCGCTACGACGTGGCGGCGATCCGCCACCACCGCTGGGCCCGCGGCGACTGGCAGTTGCTGCCCTGGATCGTCGGGCACAGCCCGCGGGGGATTGTCGGACGCGGGCCGCGGGGGGCGCGGGCGGGCGTTCCGGCGCTTGGGCGCCTCAAGATGCTGGACAATCTGCGCCGCACGCTCTCGGCCCCGGCGGCCGTGCTGGCCCTGTTGGCCGGCTGGGGAGCTTCGCTCGGCGCGGCGCTGGTCTGGACGGGGTTCGTCATCTCGACCATCGTGCTGCCGGCGCTGATCCCGGTCATCAACGCCATTCCCGCGCCCCGGCCGGGGCCGACGGTGGTCAGCCATCTGCGCGCGCTCGGCCGCGATCTGCGCCTCGCGCTGCTGCTCTCGGTCATGACGGTCACCTTCCTGGGCCATCAGGCCTGGCTCATGGGCGATGCCATCCTGCGCACGCTGTGGCGTCTGCTGGTCAGCCGGCGCCATCTGCTGGAATGGATCCCGGCGGCCCAGACCGGCCAGGCCCGCCGCCCCGGGCCCGGCGGTTTCTATCGCGGCATGGCGGGAACGCTGGCGGTGGCGGCGCTGGCCCTGGGCGTGGTTGCCGTCTCGGCCCACAGCCATTGGGGACTGGTGCTGCCGTTCGTGGCCCTGTGGCTCGGCGCTCCCGCGGTGGCGTGGTGGATCAGCCAGCCGCCGGCGGTGGTCGGCCGGCTGATCCCCGCGGATGCGGAGGCCCGGACGCTGCGCCTGACCGCGCGGCGCACCTGGCGTTTCTTCGAGACTTTTGTCACCGCGCAGGAACATTGGCTGCCGCCCGACAATTTCCAGGAAGACCCGGCCCCCGCGCTGGCGCACCGGACCTCGCCGACCAATCTCGGCCTCTATCTGCTCTCGGTGGCGAGCGCCCACGATTTCGGCTGGATCGGCACGGCCGACACGGTCGCCAGATTGCAGGCGACGCTGACCGCCATGGGCAGGCTGCCCCGCTTCCGGGGCCATTTCCTCAACTGGTACGACACGCGCGATCTCCGCCCGCTGGAGCCGCAATACGTTTCCACCGTCGACAGCGGCAACCTGGCCGGGCATCTCATCGCCCTCGCCAATGCCTGTCGCGACTGGCAGGAGCAGCCGTTCGACGTTGCGCGGGCCGTGGCCGGGGCCCGGGATGCCGTCGAGATCGCCCGCGAGGAGGCACTCGGCCTGCGTGACGGCAGGCTGACCCAGACCGTGACCTGGCGCCAGTTCGACGAGGCCATGGCGGCGGTGACCGCCTGCCTCGCGCGTTGTGCCGCCGAAGCCGGCGCGGGACCCTCCGGCCTTGCCGAGGCCGGCACTCTCGCCGGCGTGCTGGCCGACATCGCGCGCACCATCGCCCTCGAACGCGGCGACGGCACCGGCGATGTCGTGCTGTTCTGGACCGAGGCGGCGCTGCGCTCGGTCGTCTCGCATCGGCGGGACGGACCGGGGGCCGCCGAGGCCGGAGATCTGGCCGCACAACTGGAGGCCCTGGAAATCACCGCGCGCTCGATGGCCGAGGCGATGGAGTTCGGCTTCCTGCTCAACGAGGAACGCCAGCTTCTTTCCATCGGCTTCCTGCCGGTGGAAGGCACGCTGGACGAGAACTGCTACGACCTGCTGGCCTCGGAGGCACGGCTTGCCAGCTTCGTGGCCATCGCCAAGGGCGACGTGCCGGCACGCCACTGGTTCCGGCTCGGTCGCGCGGTGGTGCCGGTGGCCAACCGGGCGGCGCTGGTTTCCTGGTCGGGCTCGATGTTCGAATATCTGATGCCCTCCCTGGTGATGCGCGCGCCGGTCGGCAGCCTGATCGAGCAGACCAACCGGCTGATCGTACGGGCGCAGATCGAGTACGGTGCGGACCGCCATCTGCCCTGGGGCATTTCGGAATCGGGCTACAACGCCCGCGACCTCGAACTGACCTACCAGTATTCGAATTTCGGCGTGCCCGAACTGGCGCTGAAGCGCGGGCTCGGGGAGCATAGCGTGATCGCCCCCTATGCGACGGCGCTGGCCGCGATGGTGGACCCGCATGCCGCCTGCGCCAATCTTGCCCGCCTGCAGGCGGTGGGCGCGCGCGGTCTCTACGGTTTTTGCGAGGCGGTGGACTACACCTCCGCCCGCCTGCCCGCCGGAGAGGACGCGGCCGTCATCCGCAGCTATATGGCGCATCACCAGGGCATGACGATCGTCGCCATCGCCAACACCCTGCTCGATGGCGTGATGTGCAGGCGCTTTCACGCCGAGCCGCAGATGCAGGCGACCGAACTGCTGCTGCAGGAACGCACCCCGCGCGACGTCGCCCCGGCCCGGCAGTGGGCGGTGGACGGGGCGGTGGCCAGGGTGCGCGACAACGAGCCCTCCGGGGTACGGCACTTCACTTCCGCACGGCAGGCAAACCCGGTCACGCAGCTGCTCTCGAACGGCCGTTACGCGACCATGCTGACCACCGCGGGGTCGGGCTACAGCCGCTGGGGCGATCTGGCGGTCACACGCTGGCACGAGGATGCCACCTGCGACGACGACGGCTCCTATCTGTTCGTGCGCGACCTCGAGAGCGGAGATGTCTGGTCGGCCGGTTCCCAGCCCGGCCTCGTGCCGCCCGACGAATACGACGTGACCTTCAGCGAGAACCTCGCCGTGTTCACGCGCCGCGACGGCACGCTGGTCACCCGGATGGAGGTGCTGGTCTCCGCCGAGGACGATGCCGAGGTGCGCCGGTTGTCGATTTCGAATACCGGCCCGCAGACGCGCCTGTGCGACGTCACGTCGTACTCGGAACTCGTGCTGGCACGCCCGGAAGTCGATCGCGCGCATCCGGCCTTTTCCAAGCTGTTCGTCCAGACCGAGTACCTGCCGGGAGCGGGCGCGATCATCGCCACCCGCCGCCGGCGCGCGCCGGACGAGCCTCAGGTGTGGGCAGGCCACCTCGCCGTGGGCGACGCCGAAGTTGCCGATCCGCCGGAGATCGAAACCGACCGCGCCCGCTTTCTCGGTCGCGGCCATACCATCCACGGCGCGGTGGCCATGGCGGGAGAGCAGCCATTATCCAACACCGTCGGCGCCGTGCTCGACCCGATCTTCGCGCTGCGCCGGCAGGTGCGCATCGCACCGGGGGCCACCGTTCACCTGGACTACTGGACCATGGTGGCGGCCACGCGCGAGGCCCTGCTCTCCTCGATCGACAAGCGCCGCACCGCGACGGCTTTCACCCGGGCTGCCACCCTCAGCTGGACCCAGGCGCAGGTGCAGTTGCACCACCTCGGCATCACCGCAGGCCAGGCGAGCCTGTTCCAGCGTCTGGCCGGATTCGTCATCTACGCGGCCTCGACCCTGCGGCCGGCCTCGGAGCGGATCATCCTGGGAGCGGGCGCGCAGTCCGGGCTGTGGGCGCTGGGGATCGGCGGGGATCTGCCGATCGTGCTGCTGCGCATCACCGAATCCGAGCATCTCGGGGTGGCGCATGAACTGTTGCGGGCGCACGAGTACTGGCGGCTGAAACAACTCGCCGTGGACCTGGTCATCCTCAACGAGCGGCAGACCTCCTACACGCAGGATCTGCAGATCGCCCTGGAGACGATGGTGCGCGCCAGCCAGTCGCGCTCCCCGGCGGCGCCCCCGACGTCGGGAGCAAGCGCCGCGGGCCGGGTGTTCGTGCTGCGCGCCGACCTGATCCCGGTTTCCTCCCGCGCGCTGCTCGCCGCGGCCGCCCGGGTGGTGCTGGTGGCCCAGCGCGGCAGCCTGTTCGACCAGCTCGAGCGGATCGTCGAGCACGAGGGCGCCGCTCGCCGTCTGCGGCCGCCCCGCGCCGTCCGTCCGCCGTTGCAGCCTGCGCCTCGCCAGCCGGATCTGGAATTTTTCAACGGGCTCGGTGGGTTCGCCAAGCAGGGCACCGAGTACGTCACGCTCCTCGGCCCGGGCCAGTGGACCCCCGCGCCGTGGTGCAACGTCATCGCCAATGCCGATTTCGGCTTCCTGGTGGCGGCCGAGGGCGGCGGGCATAGCTGGGCGCTCAACAGCCGCGAAAACCAGATCACCCCGTGGTCCAACGACCCGGTGGGCAACCGGTCGGGCGAGGCGTTCTATCTGCGCGACGAGGAGAGCGGCGATGTCTGGACCCCGACCGCGTTGCCCATACGCGACGAGGAAGGGACCTATCTCGCCCGCCACGGCCGGGGCTACAGCCGGTTCTCCCACGTGGCGCACGGCATCGAGGCCGATCTGCTGCAGTTCGTGCCCATCGACGCACCGGTCAAGATCTCCCGCCTGATGTTGTGCAACCGCTCCGGCCAGCCCCGCGCACTCAGCGTGACGGGCTATGTGGAATGGGTGCTCGGCCCGTCGCGGGCGGCCTCGGCGCCCTTCGTCATCACCGCGATCGACCCGGCGAGCGAGGCGCTGTTTGCCCGCAATCCCTGGAGCAGCTCCTTCGGGGGCCGGGTGGCCTTCTTCGACATGGCCGGACGCCAGCAGGACTGGACCGGTTCGCGCCGCGAATTCATCGGCCGCAACGCCGACCTCTCGGACCCCGCTGCGCTCGCCACGGGCCAGCCGCTGTCGGGGCGGGTGGGCGCCGGGCTGGACCCGTGCGGCGCCTTGCGGACACGGATTGCCCTGGCGGCCGGAGAGAGTGCGGAGGTGGTCTTTTTCCTCGGCGAGGCTCCCGATGCGGAGGCGGCCGGCGCGCTGGTGGCCCGGTTCCGCCAGGCCGATCTCGACGCCGAGCTGGCCCGGGTGACGCAGGACTGGGACGATCTGGCGGGCGCGGTGCAGGTGAGGACCCCCGACCGTGCGCTCGACATCATGCTCAACGGCTGGCTGCTCTATCAGACCCAGGTCTGCCGGCTCTGGGCGCGGACGGGATTCTATCAAGCCAGCGGCGCCTATGGCTTCCGCGACCAGCTGCAGGACGGCATGGCGCTGGTGTCGGCGCGACCGGCCCCGGTGCGCGCGCATCTGTTGCGTGCGGCGGGACGGCAATTCGTCGAGGGCGACGTGCAACACTGGTGGCTGCCGCATTCCGGCCAGGGCGTGCGCACGCGCATTTCCGACGACCGTGCCTGGCTGGCCTTCGCGGTGGCGCATTATGTGGCAAGCACCGGCGACGATGGCGTGCTCGACGAGACGGTGGAATTCCTCGAGGGGCAGGCATTGCAGCCCGGCGAGCACGATCATTTCTTCCAGCCCGTGGTGGCCGATCATACGGCAAGTCTGTTCGATCACTGCGCGCTCGCTCTCGATGCGAGTCTCGCGGTGGGCCGCCACGGCCTGCCGCTGATGGGCACCGGCGACTGGAACGATGGCATGAACCGCGTCGGCGAGGCCGGAGAGGGGGAGAGCGTCTGGCTGGGCTGGCTGCTCCATGCCGCCCTGATGGCGTTCGCGCCGCTGGCGCAGGCCCGCCACGATGCGATCCACGCCGAGCGGTGGCGCGCGCACGCCCTGGCGCTGCGGGTCGCGCTGGAGCGCGAGGCCTGGGACGGCGCGTGGTATCGTCGCGGTTTCTTCGACGACGGCACGGTCCTGGGCTCGGCGGCATCGGCGGAATGCCGCATCGATTCGATTGCGCAATCCTGGGCCGTGCTGTCCGGGGCGGCCGATCCCGACCGGGCCGCCCGGGCCATGGCGGCGGTCGGGCGCGAGCTGCTCCGTCCGCAGGATGGCATCGCGCTGCTGTTCGCGCCGCCTTTCGACAAGGGCCCGCAGGACCCGGGCTATATCAAGGGATATCCGCCGGGCATCCGCGAGAACGGGGGGCAGTATACCCACGCCGCGCTATGGGCCGTGATGGCCTTCGCTGCCCTTGGCGAAGGCGACGGAGCGGCTGACTTGATGGCGCTGCTCAACCCGATCAATCACGCCCGCACGCGTGCCGAACTGCTGCGCTACAAGGTCGAGCCCTATGCCGTGGCGGCCGATGTCTATGCCGCCCCGCCCCATGTCGGACGCGGCGGCTGGACCTGGTACACCGGCTCGGCCGGATGGATGCAACGCGCGGGCGTGGAAAGCATCCTCGGCCTGCACCTTCGCGGCGGCGAGCTGCTCCTCGACCCGTGCATCCCGAAATCGTGGCCGGGCTTCGAGGTCTCGCTGCGCTTCGGCACGGCGCGCTACGAGATCCACGTGGAAAACCCCGGCGGGGTCAGCCGCGGGATTTCCGTTGCGACACTGGATCAGCTGGAGAGGAAGGAGCGGCCCTTGCGCCTGCCCCTGTGCGACGACGCCACCACGCACCGCGTGCATGTCCGGCTGGGGTAGCCCCGGACCATCGGCGGGAGGCGCGGCTTACGTTCCCCGATGCCGGCGAGCTGCCAGGCGGTGAGACGTCATGGGGGCAGGGGAGATGCGGTCTTGGGAAGCAGGCGGGGAATGGATTGAAGCCGGTTTGAGCGAGGGCGGCGCTGCTCCTTGGGGGCCGAACGAAGGGGGGCCCGGTCGGGGAGGTGCCTGGGCGCTCTCCCGTTCGCGTTCGCCCAGGGCCAAGCCGAGCCGGGCCGGGGCCCGCCAAATACCCTGCCATCGTCCAGGCATGGTGCCGGGTTGGGGGCGGGGTCATTCTCCATCGACACGTTTCCCGCCGAGGTGCGCCGGGAGGCTCTAGAGCATTTTGTTTTTTCGAGCGGATTCACGCGACTCGACGGCCCCGCCGGATCGCGATCCGCATCTATGCGCCCACTGCCATCGAAGCCCTGAACTCCAGGCTGCGGCGGGTGGTGAGGCCAGAGGGCATTTTCCGACCGATGAGGCGGCGCTGAAGCTGCTCTTTCCGGTCTTGAACCGCGCCGAAAACGCGTGGACCGTGCCTGTCCGTGAGTGGCGCATGGCCAAGGCCCCGTTCGCCGTCCTCTTCGGCGAGCGCTTCACCGGCGCCATGGCCTGATCGTGTGCGATCCTTACCTCCGCACACGAAATTTCCGGCATTCCTCCGCTGTCCGGCGACGCTCCCCGGCGGGGCTCGTGCGAGGGGAGAGGCCGCCTGTCATGCGTCGCGAGGGGCCCAGGGGCAGGTCGATGTTCTTTTCGCGACAGGCGAAGTTGACTTGCATCAAGGCGGGGGGGCTTTGTGCTCCCTACGGTTCCCCACGATATGGTGCGCCTCCGGGAAGAGGGGCGCATTTGGCATCAATAACAAGAGTCGGACGCGGTCATGAATCCCAAATACCCCGGTATTCCTTGCGTCATCCATGGTAACGGGGCAGTCGCCCAGGTCATGGGACATGTCTGTGGCGGTGTCATCGGGTATCCGATCACACCTTCGACCGAAATTTCCGAGTTGTATGAGTCGTTCCGGGCGGCCGGCGGCTGCAACGTCTGGGGAAAGCACCCGTTCTTCTTTGAGCCTGAAGGCGAACATTCGGCCCAGAGCGGTGCTCTCGGGGCGGCGCTGACCGGCGGCAAGTACATTTCCAACGCCTCCTCCAGCCAGGGCATCCTCTACGGGCTGGAGAGCCACTACGTCACCGTCGGCAAGCGAGTCGGCGGCTTCGTGCTGCAGGTGGCGGCCCGCGTGGTCTCGCGCCATTCGCTGAACGTGATGGCCGGGCACGACGACGTCTACGCCCTGCTGAACTCCGGCTACACTATTCTCTTCGGGTCCAACCCGCAGGAGGCCGCCGATCTGGCGGCCATGTCGTACAAGATCAGCGCCACCTCGCTGATCCCGGTCGCCAACGCGATGGACGGCTTCGCCACCAGCCACATGCTGAGCGAATGCCGCATGCCCGAGCCCGACCTGCTGCGCGATTTCATCGGCGACCCCGAGGGGCGGATCAAGTGCCCGACGGTGGCCCAGGAGATGCTGTTCGGCGCCAAGGGGCGCGTCTTCCAGCTCAAGCACTACCTCAAGCGCCACGGAGACGACTTCCTTCCCGAAGCCGCCAAGGCGCTGACCGAGTGGCTCGATGCGCATGCCGAGGCGGTCGAGGCCGACAACGAGGGCAAGCAGATCGGCGAGACCATCGCCTGGGTGCCCGATGAGCTTTCCGGCCAGTGGCGCCGCCAGTGGCTCAACGCCCCCGAGAAGGGCACGCGTCAGCGGGTGCCGGCGCTGGTCGATGTCAACAACCCCGGCCTGACCGGTGGCGTGCAGAACCAGCCCGACTTCCAGGCCGGCGTGGTTGATCACCGCACCCACTTCGTCAATGCGGTGCCCGGCATCGTGCGCGAGGTGATGGCCGAATACAGCGAGCTCACCGGGCGCGAATACAAGCCGGTGATGAGCTTCATGGCCGACGACGCCGACTACGTGGTGGTCGGCCTCGGCTCCGTGACCGACGACGCCGAGGCGGTGGCCGAGCACATGCGCAAGCAGGGCCACAAGGTCGGCGTGATCTCCGTCAAGCTGCTGCAGCCCTTCCCCGAGGCGGAGATCGTCGCGGCGCTGGCCGGCAAGAAGGCGGTGACGGTCCTCGAGCGCTCCGACATGACCGAGCTGACCAGCCGCGTCAGCCAGGCGCTGCTGCGCGCCCGCGAGAATGCCGCCGACGCCACCCCGCGCCATGCCGGCATCCCGCCGATCAGCGAGCTGCCGCGCATGACCACGGCGATCTTCGGCCTGGGCGCGCACGACCTGCAGCCCCGGCACATGGTCGCCTGCTTCAAGAACATGGAGAAGGCCGACAGCGCGCCGTTCATCTATCTCGGCTCGCAGTTCTTCTCCAAGAACCCCAGCCCGTGGATGGCGGAGGTCCAGGCCAAGCTGAAGGCCGCCTATCCCGAGACGGAGTTCATGGCGCTCGAGACCGAGCCCAACCCGCAGCTGCTGCCGGAGGGCGCGTTCCGCATCCGCTTCCATTCGGTGGGCGGCTACGGCACCATGGCCACCGGCAAGCTGCTGACCGACGTGCTCGCCGGCGCGCTCAACCTGCACTCCAAGGCGGCGCCGAAATACGGCTCGGAAAAGAGCGGCGCCCCGACCAACTACTACATCACCCTCAGCCCCGAGACGGTGAAGCTCACCAACGCCGAGCTTGAGGACGTCGAGATCGTCATCTCGCCGGACCACAAGGTGTTCGAGCACTCCAACCCGCTGCGCGGGCTGCAGAAGGGCGGCACCTTCATCATGCAGTCGAGCCTGCCGGCGGTGGAGCTGTGGGCCAGCCTGCCGGCCTCGGCGCGGCGGACCATCCGCGAGCGGCAGATCAAGTTCTTCGTGATCGACGGCTTCTCGGTGGCCAAGCGGCACGCCCCGACCCCCGAGCTCGAGACCCGCATGATGGGCATCGCCTTCATCGGCGCGGTGTGCGGGCATGTGGACCGGGTGATCGCCGACCATTCGCCCGAGCAGATCCTCGGCAAGATCCACTCCCAGATCACCAAGAAGTTCGGTGCCAAGGGCAACGTGGTGGTCGAGAGCAACATGGCGGTGATCCGCGAGGGGCTGGATGCGACCCACAAGGTCGATTACGACGACCCCGCCTTCGTCGCCGCGGAGCAGACCAGCGGGCACGCCAACGTGCCGAGTCGCAGCGTGACGATCTCCGCCGAGATGAGCTGCCATCCCGGCACCGCCTCGGCCAACTTCCTCGACCCGGAATACTACGAGGAGATGGTGGCCGAGCCGTTCCGCGAGGGCACCATCGCCGAGGCCCCGGTGCTGCCGGGCATCGGCTTCTTCATGCCGCCGGGAAGTGCGGCCGGGAAGGACAAGGGGCTGTTCCGCCGCCACGTGCCGGCGTTCAACGCCGATCTCTGCACCGGCTGCATGGAATGCGCCCTGGTCTGCCCCGACGCGGCCATTCCCAACACCGTCCATGAGATCCACGACCTGATCGAATCCGCGGCCCGTGGTCTCGATCTGCCGTCGGCCCAGATGGAGGCGGTGCGCGGACAGGTCTATCCGCTCTCCGACGCGGTGCGCGCGGCCCTGCGCGGCGGCAAGAAGGTCAAGTTTGCCGATGCCGTCGCCACGGCGGCGGCGGCCCTGCCGGTCGAGAATCCCACCCTCAAGCGCAACCTCGGCCGGCTGGCCGAGGCCCTCGCGATCTTCCCGGTGGCCCAGGCGCGGCCGTTCTTCGACGCCATGGAAAAGAAGGAGGCCGGCACCGGCGGATTGTTCTCCGCGGTGGTCGATCCGTGGAAGTGCAGCGGCTGCCTGGAATGCGTGGACGTGTGCGGACCGCACGCCCTGGTGGCCCAGGAGCAGGACGAGCCGCTGCTGGAGACCCTGCAGGCGCGCTTCGAGTTCCTCAGCCACACGCCCAACACCTCGCCGCGCTTCTTCGATGACGCGGTGGCGCGGGCCGGCGGCGACTCCAAGCGCCTGCTGCTCGACCGCGGCAACTACTACGCGACCACCGGTGGCCACGGCGCCTGCCGCGGCTGCGGCGAGGTGACGGCGATCCGCCAGGTGACCTCGACCAACCAGGCCATCCACGACAAGCGCCGCCGCCTGCACATCCGCGAGCTGGAAGGCCTGATCGACAACCTGCGCGGCAAGCTGACCACGCTGAAGGCCGAGGAGGCCGACCGCAAGGCCCGCATCGAGCAGACCATCGCCACCCTTGAGAAGCGGCTCTACCTCTTCGAGAGCGGCCCGACCGGCAAGGGACCGTCGGCCACGGTGATCGCCAACTCGACCGGATGCTCCTCGGTCTATGCCTCGACCTTCCCCTTCAATCCCTACAACGACCCGTGGGTGAACAGCCTGTTCCAGGATGCCCAGCCGCTGGCCAAGGGGATCTTCGAGGGGCTGACCGCGGGAGCGGTGGAGGATGTGCGTGCCCTGCGCGTCGCCAAGCTCGAGCTGGAGGACGCCTACGAGCCGGCGGTGCATGACGCCTACTTCCGCTACCTCAACTGGGCGCAGTTCACCCCCGAGGAGCTCGACCTGCTGCCGACGGTGATGACCATCGGCGGCGACGGCGCCACCTACGACATCGGCTTCGGCGCCCTGTCGCGGCTGCTGGCCACGCGGACCCCGGTGAAGGTGCTGGTGCTGAACTCCGGTGTGTATTCCAACACCGGCGGGCAGGCCTCCACCGCCAGCCCGACCGCGACCGACTCCGACCTCTCGCGCTTCGGCAAGGCCCATCACGGCAAGATCGAGGACCGCAAGGAACTCGGCCTGATCGCCGCCTTCCACCCGCGCGTGTTCGTGGTGCAGACCTGTTCGGCCGTGCACGGGCACTTCCTCAAGAACGTGATCGAATTCCTCAAGTTCAACGAGGGCCCGGCGCTGCTCGACAGCTACACCCCCTGCCAGGCCGAGCACGGCATCGCCGATGCCCAGGCCAGCCGGGAGGCCCGCTTCGCGGTCGAGACCCGCATGAACCCGCTGTTCGTGCATGACCCGCGCCGCGGCACGGCGCTGCGCGACCGCTTCGACCTCAGCGGCAACCCCGAGATGCAGAAGGACTGGGCGACCGGCTCGATCGCCTACGTCGATGCGGAGGGCAAGTCGCAGGTGTTGCGTGTGTCGCTCACCCCGGCCGATCTGGCGCGCGGCGAGACACGCTTCAAGAAGCACTTCAAGGTGCTCAAGGACGACACGGGGGCGGTGGAGATCGCCGACTACGTCGCCCTCGATCCGGCCGCCCGCGTGGGCAAGACCCCGTTCGTGTGGGGCCTCGATACGGCCAAGCATCTCGTCAAGCTTTCCTGCTCGGAGGCGATCGTCGATCTGGTCGAGGAGCGGCGGAAGAACTGGCGCACCTTGCAGTACCTCGCCGGTCTCGACGTGCAGAAGCTCGACGACGACCATCGCGCCCAGCTGGAGGCGATGAAGGCGCAGTACGCGGCGGCCGAGAAGGCCCGCGAAGAGACCATCGACCAGATCGCCCGCGGCATGTCGCAGCTGGCGGCCTCCTCGAAGGCTCCGACGGGCGGGATCGGGCTGGCCGCGGCGGCTGCTCCGGCGGCTTCGGCCCCGGCTGCTTCGGCACCGGCGGCGGCAGCCCCGGCGGCGGGCGGCGCCTTCGTTGCCATGGACCCCAACGCCGCGGCCAAGTGCACCAACTGCGGCACCTGCTACGGGGACATGCCCGAGGTGTTCGAGAAGACCAACGTGGTGGTCGAGGGTGTTGCCAAGGAAGTCGCGCGGATCATTCCGGGCGCCCTCCAGAAGATCACCCTCACTCCTGAGCTGCGCGCCAAGGCGGCCAAGGTCGCCGCCACCTGCGACGCGGAGATCATCCATGAGGCGGAGACCGTCTGATGAGCGACGTCGCCACCGGAGCGGTGGGAGAGGAGCTGGCGCGCTACGCGCGCGCCAGCTCGGCCCTGGAAAACACCCGCCAGGAACTTGAGAACCTGGCAAAGACCGACGAGGTCGAGCTGTTCCAGCAGCAGATGACGCTGCTGCGCAAGCGCCTCCTCGCCGACCCCAAGATGTTCCGCCAGACCTTCATCGACGAAGGCCTGCGCGCCATCGGCTGGGAGTTCCAGCAGGAGGATCTGGGACGCGACTTCACCCGCGCGTTCTGGGATCTGCTGCTGCGCAACGACGCCATGAGCACGGCGCTGATGCGCTTCGTGTGGGACGTGCCGCTGAAGTTCAAGCGCAAGTTCATTCATGCGCTCGACGTGCATCTCTCCGAACGCTACCCGATGTTCAAGGGGCTTTCGGTGAACTGGCCCGCCGAGAACGCGCTGGCGCCCTACATCCGCCCCGCGGAGGAGCGCAAGCACGACTTCGACCTCGTGACCCAGGGCTTCCTCGGCTACATGAAGCTCGGCTACACCCCGCGCGAGGCGGACCTCTTCGTCTGGCTCGAGGTGCTGCGCGACAAGCAGTGCGACGACCGTCCCTGCGAATTCGGCCTGAAGGTCGCGGATCAGCCGAAGAACAAGGGCGGCTGCCCGGTCAAGATCCACATCCCCGAGATGATCGATCTGATCGGCCACGGCCGCTTCAAGGATGCGCTGAAGCTGATCCAGGGCAGCAACCCGCTGCCCAACGTGACCGGCCGTGTCTGCCCGCAGGAACTGCAGTGCCAGGGCGTCTGCAAGCAGAACAAGCATCCCATCGAGATCGGCCAGATCGAGTGGTTCCTCGCCCAGCGCGAGAAATACGAAACCCCCGAGGCGACGGTCCAGGCCTACAAGGACTCCATCGATCCCTGGAAGCGCGCCGAGAAGCCGCCGATCGCGGTGGTGGGGTCGGGCCCCTCGGGGCTGATCAACGCCTACCTGCTGGCGGTGGAGGGATTCCCCGTCACGGTGTTCGAGGCCTTCCACCAGCTCGGCGGCGTGCTGCGCTACGGCATCCCCGAGTTCCGCCTGCCCAACGAGCTGATCGACGACGTGGTGGAAAAGATCACCGCGCTCGGCGGCAAGTTCGTGCGCAACTTCATCGTCGGCAAGACCGCGACGCTGGAGGAGCTCAAGGGCGCCGGATTCTGGAAGATCTTCGTCGGTTCCGGCGCCGGGCTGCCGCGCTTCATGAACGTGCCGGGCGAGCACCTCAACGGGGTGATGTCGGCCAACGAGTTCCTCACCCGCGTCAACCTGATGCAGGGGCTCAAGGACGAGTACGACACGCCGTTGCCGCTGGTGAAGGACAAGGAGGTGGTGGTCATCGGCGGTGGCAACACCGCGATGGACGCGGCCCGCACCTCGCTGCGGCTTGGGGCGCATGTCACCATCGTCTACCGGCGCACCCGCAAGGAGATGCCGGCCCGTGTGGAGGAGCTGCACCATGCGCTGGAGGAAGGTATCCAGCTGAAGGTGCTGCGTTCGCCCATCGAGTTCCTCGGCGACGAGAAGACCTCCCAGGTCAAGGCCGCGGTGCTCGATGTCAACGAGCTGGGCGAGGCCGATGCCTCCGGGCGGCGCAAGCCGGTCTCCACCGGCCGGACTGAGACCATGCCGGTCGATCTGGTGATCATGGCGCTCGGCAATTCCGCCAACCCGATCATCAAGGACTCCGAGCCGGGTCTGCAGATCACCAAGCGCGGCTCCATCGCCGTGGGCGAGAACTCCCAGGAGACGTCGATCAAGGGCGTGCTCTCGGGCGGTGACGCGGCGCGTGGCGGCTCCACGGCCATCGCCGCGGCCAGCGACGGCCAGGCGGCGGCGCGCGAGATCCTCGGCGAGGTCGACCTCGACGCGGCCGAGATCAAGGAACGGGTGGGCCGGGCCAAGCGCTACACCGATGAGGCGGCCTCGGACCAGACCATCCTCGAAAAGCACGTGCTGCAGCCGAACATCGTCGAGTTCAAGGTGCGCTCGCCGCTGATCGCCAAGGCCGCCAAGGCCGGGCAGTTCGTGCGCGTGCTGGCCTGGCCGAAGGGCGAGCTGGTTCCGCTCACCCTGGCCGACTGGAACGCCAAGGAAGGCACGATCACCCTGGTGATCCAGGCCGTCGGCGCCTCGTCGATCGAGATGAACAAGATGAAGGTCGGCGATGTCTTTACCGGCATTGCCGGGCCGCTCGGCCAGCCCTCCAAGCTGCACCGTTACGAGGGCGAGCAGACCGTCGTGTTCACCGCCGGCGGGCTCGGCCTGCCGCCGTGCTTCCCGATCATGCGCGAGCACCTCAGGCTCGGCAACCACGTCACCCTGATCTCCGGGTTCCGCAGCAAGGACCTGCAGTTCTGGACGGGGCCGGGCGAGCGCGTCGAGCAGCTCCAGAAGGAGTTCGGCGACAAGTTCCGCGTGCTCTACACCACCAACGACGGCACTTTCGGCGAGAAGGGCTTCGTGACCACCCCGCTGGAGCGGCTGCTCGAGGAGAACAAGGCGGGCAAGGGCATCAAGATCGCCGAGGTGGTGACGATCGGGCCTTCCATCATGATGCGCGTGGTTTCCGACCTGACGCAGAAATACGGCGTCCCGACGGTGGCCAGCCTCAACTCGATCATGGTGGATGGGACCGGCATGTGCGGGGCCTGCATGGTGCCGGTGGTCATCGATGGCAAACTGGTGCGCAAGCACGCCTGCATCGACGGGCCGGAACTCGATGCCCACCTGATCGACTGGGACAAGTTCCTGCCCCGCTTCAATCAGTTCAAGGCCCAGGAGCAGGTCAGCCGCGAGCGGCTCGGGGCCGGCTGACCCGAGCGTTCATGACGTGCGGAAAAGCCCGGGGCGCAGGTCCCGGGCTTTTTTTGCAGGCGCGGCCTTTTTCCGGCGGGGGGCGCGATTGCAGGATTGACTCCGGCGGGGAGCGCGGGGACTCTACGGGCAAGAGATGACATAAGTCAGAGCGGGAAAATCCATAATTCCGGAGGAAACAGAAATGATCCGTCGTCGCACATTGCTCGGCTCTGCGGCCCTGCTGGCCGCGCCGGCGCTGGTCTCGCGGGTGGGGGCGCAGTCGGCCTTCGACTGGAAGCGCTTCAAGGGCCAGACCGTCTATGTGAACCTGCCGAAGATGCCGCGCAGCGAGGTGCTGCAGGCCCACCACAAGGAATTCGAGGCGCTGACCGGCATCCGCATCGTGCTCGACCTGATGCCCGAGCAGCAGCAGCGCCCGAAGGTGGCTCTTGAGATGGCCTCGGGCAAGCCGAGCTTCGACGTGCTCTATCTGGCCATGCACGTGCAGAAGAAGCTGGTGGAGAAGGCGCGGTGGATGGCGGACCTGCGCACTCCGCTGCACGACCCGACGATGACCTCGCCCGATTTCGACTTCGGTGACTTCAGCGCCGCGGGGCTGAAATCGGCCACCGCCTCCGACGGCCGGCTGACCGTGATCCCGGTGAACCAGGATCAGTTCGTTCTTTTCTACAACAAGGAGATGTTCGCGGCGAAGGGGGTGCAGCCGCCGCGCACGCTCGACGCCCTGCTCGAGGCCGCCCGCAAGCTGACCGACCCGGCCAAGGGCATCTACGGCTTCGTCGGCCGCGGGGTGAAGAACGCCAACGTGCCCCTCTACACCAACATGCTGATGGGCTGGGACCAGGAGACCATCACCCCCGATGGTCGCACTCTGCTGATCGACACCCCGCAGGCGATCGCGGCGGGCCAGTATTTCCAGACCCTGATGCGCGAGGCGGCCCCGCCCGGCGAGGTCGGCTTCAACTGGAACGAGGCGCAGACCACCTTCATGCAGGGGCGGGCGGCGATGTGGTGGGATTCGATCGGGCTTTCGGCCCCGCTGACCGACCCGACCAAGTCGCGCGTGACGGAGGCGATGGGCTTCCTGCCGCCGCCGGCCGGCCCCAAGGGCGCCTGGTCGGCCACCTTCCTTGAGGGCATGGGCATCCCCAACCACGCGAAGAACCCAGGGCCGGGCTGGTACTACGTGCAGTGGGCCGCCGGGAAGGGGATGATGAACGAGGCCTTCCGCACCGGCGTGGGCACGCCCCCCCGCTCCAGCCCCTACCGCATCGCCGAGATCATCAAGACCAGCAAGTTCCCGCCGCAATGGTTCGACACCGCGGTGGAGGCCCTGAAGATGGCCCGCTCCTCGCTGCCCGAGATCGTGGCCGTGAACGAGTTCCGCGACACCGTGGGGATCGCGCTCTCCAACATCATCGGCGGGGCGGACGTGGGCAAGGAACTGCGCGCCGCCAAGGAGGCCTTCGCGCCGACCCTGGCCAAGGAGCTGGAATCGTAGGGGAGCGAGAAGGAAGGTCTTCTTTTTCCTGAAGGAAAAAGAAGCAAAAAGGACTTTTGTTCATTTTGCTCCGCGTCTGTTACAGGCGCGGAGCCTTCACGAATAAAGCTTTCCTGGTTCTCCTTTCCCGAAAGGAGAACACCTTGCCTTGCTCTACCAGGCCGCCGCGTTACAGCGCGATCCGGGCCATCCCGCCCGCGATTTCCAGATGTGTGCCGTAGGGGGCGCAGAGTTCGGCGAGGTGGTCGAGGATGGCGGCCTCGTCGGACAGCCGGGGCGTGCCGCGCCGGGCCCGGTGGGCGTCGGAGAGGTCCACCGGATGGAGTTCGCAGCCCGTCAGCCGGCCGCCCTCCACCGTGAAGCGCGCCAGGACCGATTTCCACGCCCAGGGGGTGGTGATGAAGCCGCGCGTGTTGTTGGCGGTGCGGGCGTCGAGGCCGTCGGCGGTGCTGGCGGCCAGGTCCAGGCCGAGCGCCTCGAAGTAGTCGGACGGCAGGTTCTCGATCGTCTCGTTCTGGAAGAAGAAGTTGCCGAGCGAATAGAAGATCGGCCGCCCCTGGTAAATTTCGATGCCGCGCAGGACATGCGGTCCGTGGCCGATCACCGCGTCGGCGCCGGCCTCGATGAAGGCGCGGCAGGCGGTCTCGACGAACTCCGCCGGCTCGGCGAGCACGCCGCCGCGCTGTTCGTGGGCGTGCAGGCTGACCAGCACGAACTCGGCCTGGCGGCGCGCGTCGGCGATCGCGGTCCGCAGGCGGGCGAGGTCGCCGGGGTGGGGCTCGGTATGCACGCCGGCCGGCCCCTCGCGGAAGCGATGCTCGCCGAACAGCACCACGCCCGGCTCGGGCGGGCGGGCGAACCCGGCCCTCACCCGCGTCTCGAAGCGCGCGTTGATGCCGCAGGCCGCGGCCATGGCCGCCAGCGAGGCCAGTTCCTCGCGGGGGAGGAGCCAGGTGCTGGTATGCCGCAGCGGATTGAGGCCGGGGCGGCCGCGCTGGTCGGGGCGCTGGTTGCCGGCCCGGTCGGTGCCGTGGAAGCTCGCGCAGGCGCCGATCAGCGCCACCCGCCCGGCCGGGGTTTCGAGATAGCGCGGAGCCGCGGCCTCGGCGAGCGTGGCGCCGACCCCCGCGGCCACCAGCCCGGCCCGCGCCAGCTCGCGCTGCGTCGCCGCCAGCCCGCCGTAGGAATAGTCGAGCGTGTGGTTGTTGGCCCAGGCGACCATGTTGAACCCCAGGGCGCGCAGGTCGTCGGCCACTTCCGCCGGTCCGCAGGCCCAGGTGCCGCCGCTTTCCGCGTTGGGGAAGCCTTCGCCGCACGGGGTCAGCATTTCGAAGTTGGTGAAGCAGACCTCCGCGCCGCCGAGGCGGGCGGCCAGGGCCTCGGTCTGCGGCCCCGCCACGATGCGGCGGGTGATGAAACTGTCGCCGGTGGCGACCACGCTCAGTGCGGACATGCGAACTCCTGCCGTTAGCTCCGGGATACTTGACCACGGGAGACCGATCGTTTCCAGGGGAGCCGGGTTTTACGACAGGATCGATCTTGCGGCCTTTCCGGGCGCGTCCCGGTCGGATATGTGTGGGGGCGACATCCTTTGCCGGCTGTCCACGGAGAAACGCCATGCCCATCGGACGCCGTGCAGCGCTCGCGCTGCCTGCCCTGCTGCCTGCCCTGTTTTCCTCCCGCCCGGCGCGGGCCGAAGGCGAAAGGCTGCGTCTCGGCCTGCTGCACACCCTTTCCCCCGCGCCGTTCTATCTCGCGCAGGATGGCGGGTTCTGGCGCGAGCAGGGGGTGGAGGTGTCGTTCCGTTTCTTCGAGGCGGCCCAGCCGATCGCCGCGGCGGCGGTGGCGGGGGATATCGACGTGGGCGTCACCGCGCTGACCGGCGGGTTCTTCGCGCTGGCCGGGAAGGGGGCGCTGAAGGTGATCGGCGGGGGGATGCACGAGCAGAAGGGCTACGAGCTCACCGCCTTCCTCGCCTCGCGCAAGGCCTACGAGGCGGGGCTCACCGACATCTCGAAGATGCCCGGCCACAGCTTCGGCCTGACGCAGTTCGGCTCCTCGTTCCACTACATGATGGGCCGGCTCGCCCAGGCGCGCGGCTTCGACCTCAAGAGCGTCACGCTGCGGCCGCTGCAGAGCATCGGCAACATGATGTCGGCGGTGCGCACCGGCCAGGTGGATGCCACCATGGCCATCGCCTCCATGGCCCGTCCGCTGATCGCCTCGGGCGAGGCGAAGCTGCTGGGCTGGGTGGGCGACGAGGTACCCTATCAGATTACCGCCCTGTTCGCCCCCGGCTCCACCCTCACGGGGCATACCGAGGCGCTGCGCCGCTTCTGCGCCGGCTACCGCAAGGGAGTGGCGCAATACCGCGCGGCGTTCCTGCGCCTCGGCCCCGACGGCAAGCCCCAGTACGGCCCGGAGACGGCGCCGGCCGTGGCCATCATCGCCAAATACGTCTACCCCGGCGACCCGGCGGCCGAGAGCAAGATCAAGGACGGGGTGGGCTGGTACGACGAGGACGCGGCGCTCGATGTCGCCGACGTGCGCGCCCAGCTCGCCTGGTTCTCCGCGCAGGGGCTGGTGAAGGGGAAGATCGACCCCGGCGAGATCATCGACACCGCCTTCATGCCCACCCGATGACCGTCTCGTCCGTCCGTCTGACCGCGCGTGGCATCTGCCACGGCTTCCACACGCTTTCCGTGCTCGAGGGCGTCGATCTCGATGCCGCCCCCGGCGAGGTGACGGTGCTGGTCGGCCCCTCCGGCTGCGGCAAGAGCACGCTGCTCGGCATTCTCGGCGGGCTGCTCAAGCCCGATGCCGGGGAGGTGCGCATGGACGGCAGCCTGTCGCCCGACTGCCTCAACCCGATCACCTACATCTTCCAGGATGCCTCCCTGCTGCCCTGGCGCAGCGTGGCCGGCAACGTCTCGCTGGCGCTGGAGGACAGCCGCCTGCCCCGCGCCGAACGGGCCGGACGGATCGCCGAGGTGCTGGCCCAGACCGGGCTTTCCGACTTCGCCCGTGCCTGGCCGCGCCAGCTCTCGGGGGGGATGCGCCAGCGTGTCGGCATCGCCCGCGCGCTCGCCGTGCATCCCGGCGTGCTGCTGATGGACGAGCCGCTGTCCGCGCTGGACGCCCAGTCGCGCGCCCTGCTGCTCGACGATTTCGCCGCGCTGATCGCCCGTGCCGGCGTGACCTGCGTCTATGTCACGCACAACCTCGCCGAGGCCGTGCTGCTGGGCCACAAGATCGTGGTGCTCTCGCGCCGGCCCGGGCGCGTGCAGGCCACGCTCGCGCTCCGCCGTCCCCTGGTGGGGCGCCACATCGAGGACCCCGACCTCGTGGCCCTGCAACACCAGCTCTGGGACCTCATCCGTGACGACG
The DNA here is from genome assembly GCA_937874445.1 of uncultured Acetobacteraceae bacterium. Taxonomy (GTDB): domain Bacteria; phylum Pseudomonadota; class Alphaproteobacteria; order Acetobacterales; family Acetobacteraceae; genus Rhodovastum. The sequence continues at coordinate 23,378 of CALNAL010000066.1, forward strand.
CCGCGCGGGCCGAGCGGGAGATCGCCGATGCCGCCGACTGAGGGAGGCCGCCTCGACGGTCCCCGCCTTGACGGGCCGGTGCCGTTCCGTGCCCGCGGCTTTGCCCCGCGCGACCTGCCCGTGGCCGGTGCCGTCACGCTGGTGGGCCTGCTGGTGCTCTGGCAGCTGGGGGCCTGGAGCGGGGTCATCTCGACCAGCTTCATCTCCGACCCGGTTGCGATCGGCCAGGCCATCTGGACCCTCGCCCGCAGCGGCGAGCTGTGGGCCAACCTCGGCGCCTCGTTGCAGCGCCTCGCGATCGGCTGGGTGGTGGGCACCCTCACCGGGCTGGTTTTCGGGCTTGCCGTGGGGCTCTTCACCCTGGCCCGCTCGCCCGGCATGGCCGTGGTGGCGGCTCTCTTCCCCATCCCCAAGATCGCCCTGGTGCCGCTGTTCATCATCTGGTTCGGCATCGGCGAGGGCTCCAAGGTCATCACCCTGGCCACCGGCGTGTTCTTCCCGATGGTCATCAGCACCGTCGCGGGCATCGATGCCGTGCCGCGCACGCTGATCCGCATGGGGCAGGCCTTCAACATGCCCTGGCACGCCATCGTGCGGAAAATCATTCTGCCCGGAGCCCTGCCGTCCATCCTCTCCGGGTTCCGCATCACCACCTCCACCGCCATCGTTCTGCTGGTGGCCGCCGAGATGGTGGGGGCGGAAAAGGGCATCGGCGCCTTCGTGCTCGCCGCCGGCAACCTCTACGACATCGACAATCTCCTCGCCGGCATCGTCCTGCTTTCCCTCATCGGCCTGGCCATCTCCTGGGTCCTCGACCGCCTCGAGCGCGTGCTGCTGGCCTGGCGCTGAAAAAGGGGCGCTGAAAAGGGGACGCGCGCCGTCCGGCCCGGGCCAAAGGGGCTTGCCAAGGGACGGGGAGGCGTTTCATCTGCGGCATGGCTTTTCCACTGACATTGATCGATCTGGCCGGAGCGGTGGCGCTGCTGCTGTGGGGTGTGCACATGGTGCAGACCGGCGTGCAGCGGGCCTTCGGGGCGCATCTGCGTTCGTTCCTGAGCCACACGCTGCGCCATCGCGGCACGGCCTTCCTGGCCGGGGCGGCGGTGACGGCGGTGCTGCAGAGCAGCACGGCAACCGGGCTGATGGTGACCGGCTTTGCCGCCGCCGGGCTGGTGGAGCTGGTGCCGGCGCTGGCGGTGATGCTGGGGGCCGACGTCGGCTCGACGCTGATCGTCCAGGCGCTGTCGTTCAACCTTTCCTTTCTCACCCCGGTGCTGGTGCTGTTCGGGGTGATCGCCTTCCAGCGCGGCGCTGCGAGCCGGGTGCGCGACATCGGGCGGCTGCTGATCGGGCTCGGGCTGATGCTGCTGGCCCTGCACCAGCTGCTCGACGTGGTCACCCCCTACGAGGACGCCCCCAGCCTGCGGCTGATGCTCGGCACGCTGACCACCGAGCCGGTGCTCGACCTGATCGTGGGCGCCATCCTGGCCTGGGCCGCGCATTCCTCGATCGCGGTGGTGCTGCTGGTGATGTCGCTGGCCACCAAGGGGGTGCTGCCGCCGATCGCCGCCTTCGCGCTGGTGCTGGGGGCGAACATCGGCACCTCGATCAATCCGGTGCTGGAGGGCGCCTCGGGCGATGACCCGGCCAACCGCCGCGTGCCGGCGGGCAACCTGATCGCGCGTAGCACGGCGGCGCTGGCGGCCCTGGCGGCCCTGCCGTGGATCGCTCCCCCGCTCGCCGAGATGGGCTCCGATGCCGGCCGGGCGGTGGCCAACGCCCACACCTTGTTCAATCTGGCGCTGGCGACGCTGCTGTTTCCGCTGCTGCCGCTCTACGCGCGGCTGCTCCGGCGGCTGCTGCCGGTGCGCGCCAACGCCGCCGACCCCGGCCAGCCGCTCTACCTCGACGAGGGCGCGCGCGAGACGCCGGCGGTGGCGCTGGGCGGGGCGGCGCGCGAGGCGCTGCGGCTGGCCGATCTGCTGGAGGCGATGCTGAACGGTCTCGCCGAGGGGCTCTCGCATGGCGACCGCCGGCGCATCGCCGAGGCGCGCCGGATCGAGGAGGCGCTGGACCGGCTCAATGCCGCCATCCGCACCTATCTCGTCGGGCTCGACCCGGAGAACCTCACCGAGGCCGACCGCACCCGCGTGACCGAGATTCTCACCTTTGCCACCAACATCGAGCATGCCGGCGACGTGGTGGACCGCAACCTGCTGGTGCTGGTAGGGCGCACCCTCAAGCGCGGCTGGCCGCTCACCGGCGTGCAGATCGCCAACCTGACCAGCGCGATCGAGCGGGTGGTGGGGAACCTGCGCTCGGCCGCCTCGCTGTTCGTGACCGAGGATACCCGCGCCGCCCGCCTGCTGGTGGAGGAGAAGCAGGCCTTCCGCGAGATGGAGAACGAGGCCACGTCGGCCCATTTCGAGGCGATGCGCTCGGGGGATCTGGGCGAGGCCAGCGCGCTGCATCTCGACCTGCTGCGCGACATCCGCCGCGTCAACGCGCATCTGGTGGCCGCGGCGGCCTATCCGGTGCTGGAGCGCAACGGCGCCCTGCTGCCCTCCCGCGTGCGCCAGGACGACTGACCGCTCTGCGGGGCAGGGAAGCAAGGAAGGCGTTCTCCTTTCGAGGAAGGAGAACCAGGAAAGCTTTATTCGTTAAGGGCTCCGCGCCTGTGTCATGCGCGGAGCCAAACGGACAAAGTCCTTTTTGCTTCTTTTTCCGGAAGGCAAAAAGAAGCCTTCCTTCCCGCCGAACAGGCACGAAACTGCGACTTTCCGTGGCCGACCGGAACGGGTTATGCTCTGGTAACGTTCCCTCGTGTAACGTTCTCTCGTGTAACGTTCCCTCCCGGTTTCGGATTTTTTCCCATCACAAATCTTTCCCCTTCCTCCCTCCAGGCCGAGCAACCTCCGGCCACCCCCACTCCCGCTCCGGAGGGGTCGGCGCGCGGCGATCGCATGGGGCTGGCCATCGCCATGATGGTCGGCGCCACGCTGGTGTTTTCCGTGCTGTGGGTCTTCGTCAAGCGGCTCGCCGAGAACTACTCGATCTGGGAGGTTTCGTTCTTTCGCAACTTCTTCGCCATGGCTCCGGTCATTGCCATGCTGATGGCCAAGCACGGGTGGCGCACGCTGCGGGTGCACCGTCCGCTCGGGCATGTCTGGCGGGGGGTGATCGGCGTGATCGGGATGGTCCTCGGCTTCACCTCCTATCGCTACATGCCGCTGGCCGACGCGGTGGCGATTTCCTTCGTGTCGCCGCTGATCATCACGGCGCTGGCCGGGCCGCTGCTGGGCGAGAAGGTGGGCACGTTCCGCTGGCTGGTGGTGCTGGTGGGCTTCTGCGGCGTGCTGGTCATCGTCCGGCCCGGCAGCGGCATGCTCCAGATCGGCGCGCTGGTGGCCATCGGGGCCGCCTTCACCAGCGCGGTGACGGCGGTCACGATCCGCCAGCTCAACAAATACGATTCCTCCGTCGCCATCGTGTTCTATTTCACCCTGTTTTCCACCGTGATGACGGCGGCGCCGCTGCCGTGGGTGTGGCAGACGCCTTCCGCCTCGGAGTGGGCGATGGCCATCACCGCGGGGCTGATGGGCGGCATCGGCCAGTACCTGATGACCCAGGCCTATGCACTGGCGCCGGCGGCGGTGGTCGGGCCGTTCAACTACGCCGGGCTGCTGTGGGCGGCGGGCTTCGGCTGGCTGGTGTGGGGCGACGTGCCCTCCTGGCATGTCGTTGCCGGGGCGGCCATCGTGATGGCCAGCGGCCTGACGCTGCTCTATCGCGAGACCCACCGGCGGAAGCGGCCCGAGTAGTCTCCGGCTTCCCCATCACGGGCACGAATATCGATCCAGAATGGAAACGGGCTGCTATAATGCGCCCCGTGCCGTTCCGGTGTTCCCTTGCTGCGATTGAGCCTGCTGTCATGTCCTCCCTGTCGTTTCGTGCCGCGTCGCTTCTGGCCTCCCTACTGATCGGGGCAGGCTGCATGGCGGCCCCGGAGCAGGAAGACCCCACGGCCGAAACGGAAGGACCGCCCCTCTCCGCGGCCCCGGCCTCGGGATTGAGCGAGGCCGAGATCGCGGCCGCCACGGAGACGCTGCGCCAGGAGATGGCCCGCGAGGTGCCCGGAGTTCTCTCCGTCGCGCCCGACGACCAGGCCCGCTGGAACAACCGCGTGCGCGCGCGTCTGGCCGCCTCCGGGCGGGAGATCGACCATCCGCAGCTGGTGGTCAGCGTCGATCGCAATCCCCGGGTCCAGCAGCTGCGCATCCTGCTGGCGCGGGCCGATGCCCCCTGGCAGCTCATCGGAGCCGCCCGCATTTCCTCCGGCGAGGAGGGGGTGCGCGGCCACTACAAGACCCCGGTCGGCGTGTTCGAGCACACCCGGCGGATCATCGACTATCGCGCCAAGGGAACCTACAACCGCGCCCATCTGCGCGGCCTCGGCGTGAAGGGCATGCGCGTGTGGGACTTCGGCTGGCAGACCACCGAGGACTGGCGCGAGAACGACGGATGGACGCGCATCCGCCTGGAGATCCACGCCACCGACCCGGTAAGCCTGGAGCCGCGCATCGGCCAGCCGGCCTCCAAGGGATGCGTGCATGTCTCCACCGCGCTCAACCGCTTCCTGGACCAGTACGGGGTCATCGACGCCGCCTACGAGGAGGCCGCCAAGACCGATATCCGCTACCGGGAATTGCTGCTGCGTGGCCGCACACCGACGCCGCTCGCGGGCACGCTGATGGTGGTCTTCGATTCCACCCCCGTCACGGCGACATTGCTCCCGCCGGGCGCATCCTTCCCGGCCGACTGAACGCGCTCCCCGGCCGAGGCGGCGCCGTGTCGAATCCCGGACGGGAATCGAGCGATGGTCGTTGATTTGTTCCCCCAATTCTTGTTATTGTTTTGTTGCGGTGCAGCCATCTCGTTTTTCCGGATCGTTCTCGGGGGACGAAGCTGGAGGTATCCGCAAGGCAGTGTTGCCCAAGCCGCCGTTCTCGCCGGGTGAAACGATCGCCCGCGTAGAGACACCAGTGAGCGGCCTGACGGAGACTGTCCTATGGGCGGCCACGCCGCGGTGCTGACAGGGCCGGCTTCATGCCAGGGCCTGATGGAAGCAACCAGGCGGGAGCCGCCCTTCTGTTTCTCCCCATCTCCGATACGTCCGGGCCGCCTCAGCCCGGACCGGTCGGGTTGACCACGATGAAATAGCCCTCGCCGCGCTCGACCACGCAGGCATTGGGCTGCAACGGCGGCAGGACCGTGTAGTCCCGCACGCCGCCCTTGAGGTCCTTGTCCTCGCAGCGGCGCAGACGGACGGCCTGGTAGCCTTGCACGTTCATGCACTGCATGACGACGTTGTCGCGCAGGGGGGCGTTGGCATCGAAGGAATAGGTCTCGCCGCCCGTGACATAGCCGCCGGACTGGTAGCACTTGGTGACGTTGCCCGCGTTGCGGCAGACGGTGCGGCCCGGGATGACCTGCACCGGCGTGGTGGCGTACTGGGTGCTGACCGGAACCTGCTGGGAGGCCGCCACGCGGCACTGCAACAGCAGGCTGGAGGAGGCACCGCGCGGGACGCCCGGCTTGTACCAGAGGTCCACCGGTCCGGCGCATCCCGCCAACAATCCAGCCAGACAGAATGCAAGCGGGCTTCTCTTCACAGGCCATCTCCACGGCGTTTCGTATAAAAAAGGATCATAGCCGGGTGTCGGCGCGCTGGGCAGGGGGAGGCCGGCTGTTGCTGCCCTTTATTGGCGGATAGGCTGGAGCGGAAAAGGAGCACGCCATGCACCATGCCCGTCTGCCCGCTTTTCCCGAGGGGTTCCTCTGGGGGGCCGCCTCGGCCGCCTACCAGGTCGAGGGCGCGTGGGATGCCGACGGCAAGGGGCCCTCGGTGTGGGACACGTTCGTCCGCCAGCCCGGCCGCACCTTCCGCGGCAGCACCGGGGAGGTGGCGGTGGACCACTACCACCGCTTCGCCGAGGACGTGGCGCTGATGGCCGAGGCGGGGCTGAAGGCCTACCGCTTCTCGGTGAGCTGGCCGCGCATCTTCCCCGAGGGACGCGGGGCGCTCAACACGCGCGGGCTCGATTTCTACGACCGGCTGATCGACGCGCTGGGGAAGGCCGGCATCGCCCCGGTGCTCACCCTCTACCACTGGGACATGCCCCAGGCGCTGCAGGACCTCTACGGCGGCTGGGAGGACCGGCGCATCGCCGACGACTTCGAGACCTATGCCGCCACGCTGTTCCGCCGCTTCGGCGACCGGGTGCGCTGGTGGGTCTCGCTCAACGAGCAGAACCACAACCTCGTCAACGCCTACCAGCTCGGCACCCATCCGCCGGGCGTGCGCGACCGGCGGCGCTTCTATGCCGCCAACCACAACGCCTTCCTCGCCAACGCACGGGCGATCACCGCCTTCCGCGCGCTGGTGCCGCAGGGACTGATCGGGCCGAGCTTCGCCTATTCGCCGGCCTATCCGGCCTCCTGCGCGCCGGCCGATCTGCTGGCGGCGGAAAATGCCGAGGAGTTCACCAACACCTGGTGGCTCGATGCCTATTGCCTCGGACGCTATCCGTCGGCCGCGCTGGCCTGGCTGCGCGCGGCAGGGGAGGCGCCGGAAATCCGCCCCGGCGACCTCGACCTGATGCGCGCGGCACGGCCCGATTTCCTCGGGGTGAACTACTATCTGTCGACGACCTACACCGATAATCCGCGCGACGGCGCGACGATGCAGCCGATCAATACCACCGGGCGGAAGGGCACCACCCCGACGAGCGGCGTGCCGGGACTCTATCGCACCGTGCCCAACCCCCACCTCGCCACCACCGACTGGGACTGGACCATCGACCCGGACGGGTTGCGCCTGGGGCTGCGCCGGCTGGCCGCGCGCTACGCGCTGCCCCTGCTGATTACCGAGAACGGCCTCGGCGCCTTCGACCGCCCCGAACCCGATGGGCGGGTGCATGACGCCGGACGCATCGCCTATCTGCGCAGCCACCTGGCCGCCTGCCGGGAAGCGCTGGCCGATGGGGTGGACCTGCGAGGCTACTGCGTGTGGTCGTTCACCGATCTGCTGAGCTGGCTCAACGGCTACCAGAAACGCTACGGGCTGGTCTACGTGGACCGCGACGAACAGGACACGCGCACGCTGCGCCGCCTGCGCAAGGATAGCTTCTTCTGGTACGCCGAGACCATCCGGACGAACGGCGCCTCCGCCGGGGCGGAAGAGGAAGGGTAGGACGAGGAAGGGGAGGAAGGTCTTCTTTTTCCTGAAGAAAAAAGAAGCAAAAAGGACTTTGTCCGTTTGGCTCCGCGTCCGGGGGCGGCGCGGAGTCCTCCGCGGCTATATGTTACGAATACGGAACGTTATGGGCGCGGGTATGCGCGGCCTGGGTCAGGCAAGTTTGACGGGGGAAAGTGGCGGCGACGGGGGAGAACAAGGCTTCAGGTTAAGGCGCTGCGCGCAAGGAAGAGGAAGGGGATCGCCCCACTGGGGCGGGATGAGGATGCGCAGGAGTGGGACGAGACGGCGTTGCGCGGCGGGGGAAGCCGCCAGGAGGGCCTGGGCTTCGGGCTCGGCGAGGAGATGGCGGAGCTGGGAGGCGT
>CALNAL010000067.1 GCA_937874445.1 uncultured Acetobacteraceae bacterium
CGACGGCCGCCCGGGCCGCCGGGTTCGACAGCGTCGTTCCCTTCGCGCCCGGGCGGGGGGATGCCACCGCGGCGATGACCGACGCCGATTCCTTCGCGGTGCTGGAGCCGGTCCACGACGGGTTCCGCAACTGGCTGAAAAAGGACTACGCCGTTGCCCCGGAGGAACTCCTGCTCGACCGCGCCCAGCTGATGGGGCTCACCGCCTGCGAGATGACGGTGCTGCTCGGCGGCATGCGCGTGCTCGGGACCAATTGGGGCGGCACCCGGCACGGCGTGTTCACCGATCGCGAGGGGGCGCTGACCACCGACTTCTTCACGACCCTGACCGACATGCGCTACGCCTGGACGCCGGCGGGCGGGGGCCTCTACGAGATCCGCGACCGCGGGACGGGCGCGCTGAAGGGAACGGCGACGCGGGTGGACCTGGTGTTCGGCTCCAACGCGGTGCTGCGGGCCTACGCGGAAGTGTATGCGCAGGACGACAATCCGGGGAAATTCGTGCACGACTTCGTGGCGGCGTGGACGAAGGTGATGAACGCCGACCGTTTCGACCTGGCGTGACTCTCATTCGACCTGGCGTGACTCAGGCGACCTGTCGTGACTCGGGGGCACGCCCCCGTTCCCGCATCCCGGGGACGGGGGCAGCCCCGCCTCAGGCGAAGAGGTTCAGCACCGAATAGGAGGTGCTGGTGCTGGAGCCGAAAAGATCCAGCACGGAGGGCGTGGAATTGGCGCCGAACAGCGAGGTGATGGTGTAGGTGGTGGCATCGACCGCGCCCCAGTTGGTCGGGTCCTGCCCGGCCTGGAGGAGGTACTGCTCGGCCAGCTGGTTGACCTTCTTGGTATCCTGGAAGTCGGAGAAGGTGACGGTGCGGTTCAGCAGCGAGACCTGCTGGGAATAGCCCAGAGTGGCGAACTGGGCGTAGTTCAGGCCGGTTTGCGAGACGACGACCTTCAGCGCATCGGGGTTGAGGATCAGGGAGTTGGCGCTGGTGATGGCGGAGGCGGTGCGCTGGAAGGCCAGGGCCTGCTTCAGCCCGACGACCATATTCCCCTGCGCCTTTTCGTAGGCCGCCACCGTGTAGGAGGAGACCACCGAGGCGAGCCCCTCGGAATCCGCGAAGGGATTGGTGGCGTAGCCGTTCATCGCCTTGGCGAAGCGCAGCCAGGTGGCATTGCCGCTCTTCTGGGCCAGCGAGGTGGAGCTGGTCGGGTCCTGCGTCATCAGCTGCTTGAGCAGGGCGGTGGAGGAGATGCTGCCTTCCATGCCGAAGGCGGTCAGGACCGTCTTGAGGGCCTTGTAGTCCTTCAGCAGATCCTTGGCGGTGTCGAGTTTGTCGGCGGAGGATTCGAGATCGGCGATGTCGACCTTGGCGGTGACGTCCGTCTTGGCCCATTTCTCGGCCTTGCCCGTCTCGTCCTTGATGTCGGCGAGATAGGTCGGGATGGCGGGAAGAAGGCTGGTGACGGAGGACATGCTGCGGCTCCCCGGTGCTGTCTGCCGACGTGGAAGACAGTCTTCCAAACTTCACGATCACGAAGCGGGGTAAAGATCGCGTTAATGGGATCGGGAGCCGGCGGGGAAATGCCTGCCAGCCGGGGGGCGCCTCCGCGGCGGAACCGCAAGGTGCAAACCGACCCGGCCGGCAGGCTTTCCCCCAGGCAATCCGGCCGCTTCCCACCCCCCCGGACGAGAAAGCAGCCAGCGCCCGCTTCCGGCGTTTTCAACAAATCGGGTCTTTCGCGCGGCGCCGCAAGCCCTCCCGGGCACGTTCACGCGATTGGGAGAGCGGAGGCCTCTCCCGGCGGGGACGCCGGATGCCCTGCCTGCACCCGGCTGCCGGCCATCATCTCGGCGAACAGCGCGGTATTGGGGGATTCCCCGCGCTGCGGGCGCGGGTGGTTGAGGTGCAGCACGATCGAGCCGTAGCGCCCGTCACGCCGGCGCACGCCGGCGCGCAGCAGGCGCACGACGAAATCGGAATCTTCCAGCCCGTGGCCGCGATAGCGCTCGTCGAACCCGCCGATGCGCGCCCAGTCGGCCCGCCAGAAGGCCAGGTTGCAGGTCTGCGCCCGCCGCCACTCTCCCGCCTGCCGGTCGCGCCAGGCGGCGCGGGCGGGCAGGGGGACCAGCTCGAACGGCCCGGTGATCTGCCCCAGCGCTCCCCAGCCGATCCACTTGCCCCACGCCCCGCCCGCGGCCAGGCGGCCGGCCAGCACCTGCCGGGTGAGCCAGCGGCCCATCCACGAGCGCCGTCCGGTGACGAAATGCCCCGCCTCGGCCAGCGCCCGATGGCGGGCCAGGAAATCCGCCGGCGCCATGCAGTCCTGGTCGATGCAGACGATGTAGGCGCCCCGTGCCGCCGCGATGCCCAGGTTGCGCACCGCGGCGGGGCGGACGCCGGCGCGCGCCGGGCGGCCAGCCCGGCGGGGCCCCCGCGCGCCGGGGGCCCGGGCGCCCACGGCGGCGGCGGTGGAGGGCTCCGATCCGTCGTCGGCGACGATGATCTCGTAGGCCGGCGCGCAATGCTGGCGCAGCAGCGCGCGCAGGGCCACCGCCAGCGCTTCCGGCCAGTTGTAGGTGGTGACGACGACACTGACGGCGGGCGGCGGGGCGGGAGATTCCATGCGGGAGTTCTAGGAAGCCCGCGCCGGCCTGGCAACGCGCAGATCCGGGGCCTGCACAGGGGGGCATCGCCACAGGTCTGGGCAGAATCCCGAGGGCGACGATTGCACCCGGGATTGGGAGCCTTTAGGTTGCTCAAATCATGGGCAATGAACGAAATAACTTGCCGCCGTTGCGGCCAATCGACCTCGGCGGCGTCCGGCTCGAGACGCCCGTGATCCTGGCGCCGATGTCGGGAGTCAGCGATCTGCCGTTCCGCCGGCTCGCCCGCGAACTGGGGGCGAGGCTGGTGGTCTCGGAGATGATCGCCTCCTGGGCGATGATCCGCGAGAACGTCGCCACCAAACGCATGGCCACCCTGGAGGGCTCCCCCTCGGCGATCCAGCTCGCCGGCTGCGACCCCGCCGCCATGGCCGAGGCCGCCCGCCTCGCCGAGGGCGCGGGGGCCGACCTCATCGACATCAACTTCGGCTGCCCCGTGAAAAAAGTCGCCCTGGGCCAGCATGCCGGCTCGGCGCTGATGCGCGACGAGGTGCTGGCCGGGCGCATCCTCGCGGCCGTGGTGCAGGCGGTGCGCGTGCCCGTCACCCTCAAGATGCGCATGGGCTGGGACCACGAGCACCTCAACGCCCCCGAACTCGCCCGCATCGCCGAGTCCAGCGGCATCCGCATGCTCACCGTGCACGGGCGCACGCGGCAGATGTTCTACCACGGCAGTGCCGACTGGGGCTTCGTCGGGCGGGTCAAGGCGGCGGTGGGGCTGCCGGTGATCGTCAACGGCGACATCACCTGCGAGGCCGATGCCCGCGCCGCCCTGGCCCAGTCGGGCGCCGACGGCATCATGGGCGGGCGCGGCTGCTACGGCCGGCCCTGGCTGCCCGGGCAGCTGGCGCGCACCCTTTCGGGCGGCGCGCCGGAGCCCGAGCCGGATCTCGCCGCGCAGAAGGGCATCCTGCTGCGCCACTACGAGGCGATGCTGAACCACTTCGGCACGCTCGGCGGGCTGCGGCTGGCCCGCAAGCATCTCTCCTGGTATTCGCGCGGCCTGCCGGGGTCGGCAGGGTTCCGCGCCGCCGTCAACCGCCTCGACGAGGTGCCCGCCGTGCGTGCCCTGATCGACGCCTTCTACGACCCGCTGATCGCGCGCGGCGTGCAGCGCGAGCTCAAGCGCGACGTCCTGCTGGCCGAGGCGGCATGACGGGGCATCCTTTCCCGCGGAACCGTTCGCCGCAGACCGTCGCTGCCGCCGCCGCGACGCCCCCCCGTCCGGCGCCCCCCCGTCCGGTCCGGGTGCCCGACGCCGCGGTGTTGATGTCGGCGCTGCCCGTGCCCGTCGTGGTGCTCGATGCCGACAACCGCTTTCTCTACGCCAACCACGCCGCCGAGCAGTTCCTCGGGGTCTCGATCTCGCAGCTGGCGCAGATGCAGCTCACCGATCTGGTGCCCGCCGACCATCCGGCGCTGATGCTGATCGGCCAGGTGCGGCGCGGCGAGGTGACGGTCTCCGACCGCGACATGACCTTCGACAGCCCCCGGCTGCACAAGGTCGGGGTCTCGGTGCAGGGCACGCCGCTGCCCGAGGAGCCCGGCGCGGTGCTGCTGATGATGCAGGACCGCTCCGCCGCCCAGACCCTCGACCGCCAGCTCAGCTTCCGCTCCGCCGCCCGCAGCGTGACCGGCATGGCCGCGATCCTCGCGCACGAGGTGAAGAACCCCCTCTCGGGCATCCGCGGCGCCGCCCAGCTGCTGGAATCCTCCGTCGCCGAGCCCGACCGCGAGCTGGCCGTGCTGATCCGCGACGAGGCCGACCGCATCCGCGCCCTGGTGGACCGCATGGAGATGTTCGGCGAGAAGCCGATCGAGCGCACCGCGGTCAACATCCACCGCGTGCTGGAGCATGTCCGTCGCCTGGCGCAGAGCGGATTCGCCGCGGCGATCCATTTCAACGAGGTCTATGATCCCTCGCTGCCGGCGGTGCACGGCAACCGCGACCAGCTCGTGCAGGTGTTCCTCAACCTCGTCAAGAACGCCGCCGAGGCGATCTCCCAGGGCGCGGTCATCAACGGCGAGATCACGCTGACCACCGCCTTCCAGCACGGCGTGCGCCTGGCGGTGCCGGGCAGCGACCGGCCGGTGCATCTGCCGCTGGTGGTCTCGGTGCGTGACAACGGGCCGGGAATCCCCGAGGACATCCGCAACAGCCTGTTCGACCCTTTCGTGACCTCCAAATCCGCCGGTTCCGGGCTGGGGCTGGCGCTGGTGGCCAAGATCATCGCCGACCACGGTGGGCTGATCGAGGTCGAGAGCCGCCCCGGCCGCACCGAGTTCCGCCTTCACCTGCCCATGATCTCCGACGATACCCCGATCACGCCGTAAGCTTCTTCTCTTTGGAATTGCAGCTTTTCCCATGACCCCCCCCACCATCCTGATTGCCGATGACGACCGTTCCATCCGCACCGTGCTCACCCAGGCGCTGGGTCGATCGGGCTACCAGGTGCGCACGACCTCCAACGCCTCGACGCTGTGGCGCTGGGTGGAGGAGGGGGAGGGTGATCTCGTCATCACCGACGTCGTGATGCCCGACGAGAACGGGCTCGACCTCGTGCCGCGCATCAAGCGCCTGCGCCCGGAGCTGCGGGTGATCGTGATGAGCGCGCAGTCCACCCTCATCACCGCCGTGCGGGCGGCCCAGCGCGGGGCCTTCGAATATCTGCCCAAGCCCTTCGATTTGAAGGAATTATTGGCCGTGGTCGGGCGCGCCCTGGCGGCCCCCCTGCCGGAGCCCGCCGCCCCCGAGGAGCACCACGACGCCGAGGAGAAGCTGCCCCTGATCGGCCGCAGTCCGGCGATGCAGGAGATCTACCGCACCATCGCCCGCCTCACCACGGCCGACCTCACCGTGATGATCAACGGCGAGAGCGGCACCGGCAAGGAGCTGGTGGCGCGCGCCCTGCACGACTACGGCCGTCGCCGCGCCGGGCCGTTCGTGCCGATCAACATGGCCGCCATCCCTCGCGAACTCATCGAATCCGAGCTGTTCGGCCACGAGCGCGGCGCCTTCACCGGGGCGATGAACCGCAACCAGGGGCGCTTCGAACAGGCCAACGGCGGCACGCTCTTCCTCGACGAGATCGGCGACATGCCCCCCGAGGCGCAGACCCGCCTGCTGCGCGTGCTGCAGGAGGGCGAGTTCACCACCGTCGGCGGGCGCCAGCCGATCCGCGCCAACGTGCGCATCATCGCCGCCACCCATCGCGACCTGCGCGCCGCCATCCGCGCCGGGGCGTTCCGCGAGGACCTGTTCTACCGGCTCAACGTGGTGCCCATCCGCCTGCCGCCGCTGCGCGAGCGCGACGAGGACATCGCCGATCTCGCCCGCCACTTCCTCGATCGCGCCCGTGCCGACGGGCTGCCCTCCAAGTCGCTCGACCAGGGGGCGGTGGAGGCCCTGCGCGGCTATCGCTGGCCGGGCAACGTGCGCGAGCTGGAGAACCTGATGCGCCGGCTCGCCGCGCTCTGTCCCGACGAGGTGATCTCCGCCGAGACCATCCGCGCCGAGCTGATCGAAAACGAGATGCCGCCCGCGCCCAGCCCCGACGGCACGCCCGCGCCGGCCCAGGCCGAGCCCGACACCCTCTCGGCGGCGGTGGAGCGCCATATCCGCACCTTCCTCTCCGCCTACCACGACGGCCTCGGGCCTTCCGACATCTACGACCAGGTGCTGACCGAGGTGGAGCGCCCGCTGATCCGCCTCACCCTCGCCGCGACCCGCGGCAACCAGATCAAGGCGGCGGCCATGCTGGGGCTCAACCGCAACACCCTGCGCAAAAAGATCCGCGACCTCGACATTCCCGTCGTGCGGGGCCTGTCCTGACAGGCCCCGGCATTCCCGAGCCTCCTGCCGCCGTGCCGGCTCCCGCCGGGGCACCTCTGGGGGGACGGCGCTCGCGGCTGAGCCGGCTGATCGACCTGCTGCTGGGCAAGGCGCTGACCCTGGTGCTGGCGGCGGTCGCGGTGGCTCTCGGCATCGCCACCTTCTCGGCCATCGCCCGCGGGGCGCCCCAGCCGGGGCTGCTGTTCTCGCTGGTGCTGGCCAGCACGGCGGTGGGCCTGCTGCTGGTGGCGGTGCTGGCGGCGCGGCTGACCCGCGTGTGGGCCGAGCGCCGGCGCGGCTCGGCCGGCTCGCGCCTGCACGTGCGCCTGGTGCTGCTGTTCTCGGGCGTGGCGGTGACGCCGGCCATCGTCGTCGCGGTGTTCGCCACTTTCTTCTTCCACCTCGGCATCCAGGACTGGTTCAACGAGCCGGTGCGTACCACCCTCGAGGAGAGCCTCAAGGCAGCGCGCGGCTATCTCGATGAGCACCGCAACAACATCCGCATCGACGCGCTGGGCATGGCCAACGACCTGCTGCGCGCTTCGGGGCTGATGGGCAACGACCTCGGCAATTTCGTGCGGGTGCTGAGCGCCCAGGCGGCGCTGCGCGGCCTCACCGAGGCGGTGGTCTATGAGCCGGTGACCGGGCATGTCATGGCCTCGGTCGGCCCCCCGCGCGAGCCGCCGCCCACCTGGGCCACCGAGCTTGCCAGGAGCGGCGACGTGGCGGTGCTGAACTCCGCCGATTCCACCCGCGTGCGCGCCGTGGTCCAGCTCGACCTCACCCCGCCGCTGATGCTGGTGATCGGCCGTTCGGTCGATCCCGAGATTCTCAACTACGTCCGCGGCACCGAGCAGGCGGTGGCGGAATACCATCGCCTCGACGACTCGCGCACCGGCCTGCAGCTGACCTTCGCGATGATCTTCGCGCTGATCGCCCTGCTGGTGCTGGCCGCCGCCGGACTGATCGGGATGGTGATCGCCAACCAGATCGTCCGGCCCATCGGCGGGCTGATCGCCGCCGCCGAACGGGTGCGCTCGGGCGACCTCTCGGTGCAGGTCGCCGAGGTGGCGAGCGGCGACGAGGTGGCCAGCCTGGCCCGCGCCTTCAACCGCATGACCGGCCAGCTCGCCGCCCAGCGCAGCGAGCTGATGGACGCCTACAGCCAGCTCGACGCGCGCCGGCGCTTCACCGAGGCGGTGCTTTCCGGCGTTTCGGCGGGAGTGATCGGGCTCGATGCCTCCGGGCGCGTCGAGCTGCCCAACCATGCCGCCTCGGCACTGCTCGGCATCGACCTGCTGGCCGCCCTCGGGCACGATCTCGCGGCGGTGGCGCCGGCCTTCGGGCCGCTCCTGGCCCAGGCCCGCGAGGCGCCGGAGCTGGCCCACACCGGCGAGGTGCAGGCCGGCCCACCCGCCCACCGGCGCACCCTGCTGGTGCGCATCTCCGCCGACCGCGCCACGCCCGCCGAGCGCGAGGCCGAGGAGCGCCCGCGCGGATTCGTCGCCACCTTCGACGACATCACCGAGCTGCAATCGGCCCAGCGCAAGGCCGCCTGGGCCGACGTGGCGCGCCGCAGCGCACACGAGATCAAGAACCCGCTCACCCCCATCCAGCTCGCCGCCGAGCGGCTCAAGCGGCGCTTTTTTTTTTATTTTACCTCCGACCCCGAGACCTTCACCCAGTGCGCCGACACCATCGTGCGCCACGTCGGCGACATCGGGCGGATGGTGGACGAGTTCTCCGCCTTCGCGCGCATGCCCAACCCGGTCATCAAGGAGGAGGACATCGGCCGCCTCGTGCGCGAGGCGCTGGTGCTGCCGCGCAATGCCCATCCCGAATACACCTGGGAGGCCACCCTGCCCGAGCGCGGCCCGGTGGCGCCCTGCGACCGTCGTCTGCTCGGGCAGGCCCTGACCAATCTGCTGCGCAATGCCGGCGACGCCGTCGCCATGCGTCCGCGCGCGCCCGGCGAGCCGGCCGGGCACATTGCGGTGGCGATCGCGACCGATGAAAACTGGGTGCAGATCCACGTGACCGACGACGGCGTGGGCCTGCCGGATCAGGACCGCGAGCGGCTGACCGAACCCTATGTCACGCACAAACCGAAGGGCACAGGTCTGGGGCTTGCCATTGTGAAAAAGATCATGGAGGACCATGGAGGACGGGTCACGCTGGAGGACCGCTCCGATGGCCCCGGGGCCGTGGTGACCCTGACACTCCCGCTGCGACAGGATGGACGCGAAAGCGATGGCACATGACATCCTGATCGTCGATGACGAGCCGGACATCCGCATGCTGGTGGACGGCATCCTCGACGACGAAGGCTACGAAACCCGCCAGGCCGGCAACGCCGAGGCGGCGCTCGCGGCGTTCCGCGAACGGCGCCCCAACCTGGTGGTGCTCGACGTCTGGCTGCAGGGCTCCTCGCTGGACGGCATCGACGTGCTGCGGGCCATGCACGGCGAGGAGCCGCAGGTGCCCGTCGTGATGATCTCCGGCCACGGCACCATCGAGACCGCCGTGCAGGCCATCCAGATCGGTGCCTACGACTTCATCGAGAAGCCGTTCCAGTCCGACCGCCTGCTGCTGGTGGTGCGCCGCGCGCTGGAGGCCGCCCGACTCGCCCAGGAGAACGCCGAGCTGCGCCTGCGCGCCGGCCCCGAGGTGGAACTCACCGGCGACAGCGCCGCCATGACCGCCCTGCGTGCCGCCGTGGAAAAGGTCGCTCCCACCGGCTCGCGCGTGCTCATCACCGGCCCCGCCGGCGTGGGCAAGGAGGTGGTGGCGCGGATGATCCACGCCCGCTCCCGCCGCGCCAGCGGGCCGCTGGTGACGCTCAACTGCGCCGTGCTCAACCCGGCCCACTTCGAGGAGGAGCTGTTCGGCGTGGAGGCCGGCCCCGACCCGCTCACCCATCCCCGCCGCTCCGGGGTGCTCGAGCGCGCCCACGGCGGCACGCTGCTGCTCGACGAGGTCTCCGACATGCCCCTGGAGACCCAGGGCAAGATCGTGCGCGCCCTGCAGGACCAGACCTTCGAGCGCCTCGGCGGCTCCTCGCGGGTGAAGGTGGACATCCGCGTGCTCTCCACCACCAACAAGGACCTCCAGGCCGAGATCGCCGCCGGACGCTTCCGCGAGGATCTCTACTACCGACTGGCGGTGGTGCCGCTGCGGGTGCCCTCGCTGCGCGAGCGGCGCGACGACATCCCCGCGCTGGCCCGCCACTTCCTCAAGCGGGCGGCGGAGGTGGGCAACATGCCCAGCCGCGAGATTTCCACCGACGCGGTGACCGCGTTGCAGGCCTACGAATGGCCCGGCAACGTGCGCCAGCTGCGCAACGTGGTGGAGTGGCTGCTGATCATGGCCCCCGGCGGGGCGGCCGACCCGATCCGCGCCGAGATGCTGCCCCCCGAGATCGGCGCCGCCGCGCCGACGCTGTTCAACGCCGACCCCGGCGCCGATATCATGACCCTGCCGCTGCGCGAGGCCCGCGACCTGTTCGAGACGCAGTATCTCCAGGCGCAGCTGATGCGCTTCGGGGGGAACATCTCGCGCACCGCGCAGTTCGTCGGCATGGAACGCTCGGCGCTGCACCGCAAGCTCAAGCAGCTCGGGGTCGGGGCCGAGGACCGTGCCCCGCCCGCGGGGTGAGCGCGATTTCTCTGGGAGCAAGGGAAGGCTTCTTTTTGCCTTCCGGAAAAAGAAGCAAAAAGAACTTTGCCCGTTTGGCTCCGCGGCTGACACAGGCGCGGAATCCTTAACGAATAAAGCTTTCCTGGTTCTCCTTTCTCGAAAGGAGAACACCTTCCTTGCGTTGCGCCGGGAGCGCGGCTAACCCTTTCGCATTGGCCCAGGGTGCCTGCCGCCGCGCGGCGGGCTGAGAGAACACCTGAGAACTTGTCCGGATCATACCGGCGGAAGGAGAGCCGATGCGCGAACTGGCGATCGGGAACGTGTGGGAAGACCTGTGCCGCGTGCGCGAGAGGGCGCCGCTGGTCCACAACATCACCAATCTCGTCGTGATGAACACCACCGCCAATGCCCTGCTGGCCGTGGGCGCCTCGCCGGTGATGGCGCACGCCCCCGAGGAGGTCGAGGAGATGGTGGCGCTGGCCGGAGCGCTGGTGGTCAACATCGGCACGCTGTCCTCGCCGTGGATCGCCGCCATGCGCCTGGCCGCGCGGCGCGCCCGCGAGCTGGGGCGGCCCTGGCTGCTCGACCCGGTGGGGGCGGGGGCCACCCGCCTGCGCGACGCGGCGGCCGCCGGGCTCGTGGCGCTGCGGCCCGACGTGGTGCGGGGCAACGGCTCGGAGATCGCCGCGCTCGCCGGCCCCGACGGGATTGGCCCCGACGGGATTGGCCAGGACGGGACGACGAAGGGAGTGGATTCCACGCGCTCCGCCGAGGCGGCGCTGTCCGAGGCGCAGGCGCTCGCGGCGCGCATCGGCGCGGTGGTGGCGGTGACCGGGGCGGTCGATCTCGTCACCGACGGGCCCCGGGTGTGCCGGCTGGCCAACGGGAACGCGCCTGTCTCTTATACACATCTCCGAGCCCACGAGACATGCGCAGATGTCGTAT
>CALNAL010000068.1 GCA_937874445.1 uncultured Acetobacteraceae bacterium
GAACCAGGAAAGCTTCATCCGTTAAGGGCTCCGCGTCTGTGTCAGCCGCGGAGCCCAACGAACAAAAGTCCTTTTTGCTTCTTTTTCCTTCAGGAAAAAGAAGGCCTTTGCTTCCTTCCCGGCCCCGTATCCGCCGTCACGCCGCCGCCATGGTGGCGAGGAACCCGGCCACCTCTTTTTGCAGTGTGGCGGCCTGTCCCGAGAGTTCGCGGGCGGCCACCACCACCTCGCCGGCCTGTTCGCCGGACTGGCCCATGGCCTCGGAGAGGGCGCCGACGTGGCTATCCACCTCGGTGGTACCGGTGGCGGCGTTTTGCACGGCCATGGCGATCTCGCGGGTGGCGCTTCCCTGCTGCTCCACGGCCCCGGCGACTGCGGTGGAGATGGTATGCATCCGCTCGATGGTCCCGCCGATGGACCGCAGTGCCGTGACCGTCTGCTCGGTCGCCCCCTGCATGGCGGAGATCTGGGCTGCGATCTCCTCGGTGGCCTTGGCGGTCTGGGAAGCCAGCGCCTTCACCTCGCCGGCCACCACGGCGAATCCGCGTCCCGCCTCGCCGGCGCGGGCGGCCTCGATAGTGGCGTTGAGGGCCAGGAGATTGGTGCGTCCGGCGATATCGCTGATCAGCCGCACCACGTCGCCGATGCGTCCGGCGGCATCGGAGAGGCCCACCACCAGGCGGTCGGCCGAATGGGCCTCGTCCACTGCCGTTCCGGCGATTTCGGCGCTTTCCGTCACCTGCCGGCCGATCTCCTGCACGGAGCTTGCCAGTTCCTCGGCGCTGGCGGCCACGGCCTGGACGTTGGCGGTCGCCGACTGCGACGCCCCGGCCACCGCCTGCAGCCGTTGCACGCTCTCGCCGGCCGAGCCGCTCATGGCGGCCGCGGTATGTTCCATGGCGACGGCGGCATCGCCCACCGCGCGCGCGATGCCGGCCACCGAGGAATCGAACTGCCGTGTCAGCGCGCGCTGGCGGGTGCGGCTCTCCCAGGTCAGCATGGGTCCGGCGTAGCTGCCGTCGCCGCGGAACAGCGGGGAGATATGCACCTCGATCACCTCCTGGCCGGCGGTGAACTCGGTGCGGCAGGGCAAGGCCTTGGCGTCGGCGAGCACCTCCGCCTGGCGTCCCGGCTCGGCGGGGAAGACATCGATGCTGTGGCCCAGGAGGTTATCGGGGTCGAGCCCCACAGCATCGCTGATCCGGCCGACCAGCTGCTTCATCTCCTGGTTGGCGTAGCGGATCTCGAAGCCGCCCGTGGAATCGGTCGTCATCACCGCCACTGGCAGCTGTTCCAGCATCTGCCCCTGGAGATAGGAATGGGTGACCTCCTTGCGCATGGCGTGCATGGCCGCGGCCATGCGTCCCACCTCGTCGCGGCGTTCGGTGTAGCGGATCTCTCCGCTGAAATCGCCGGCGGCGATGTGCTGGATCACGTCCGTCAGGTGGCGGATCGGACGGGTCAGCGCGACGGCGACGGTGGTTCCCGAGGCCAGCAGCACCATGGCGAACACGGCCATCATGGCGAGCAGGGTCACCCGGGCTGCCCTCTGGCCCTCCCCGGCGGCGATGCGGGCGCTTTCCACTTGGGCGTTGGAGCCGTCGGCCATCTCCTGGAGCGCCCGCTGCACCTTGGTCACGGCCAGCTCGAGCGGGCCGCTCACCATGGCATCCAGTGCGGCTCCCCGATCGAACAGCCGTCGGGCCGAAGCCCGCGTCCGGGAGCCGGCCTCGTCGAGCGCGACTGCCAGCTTGTGCCCCTCCTCGGAATAGGGGGCGGTGACGAGGCTCTGCATCGCCCCGCCGGCGCTACGGTCGGCGGCCTCCATGGCACGGCGCAGCTTGGGGTTGGAGGTGGCCAGATAGCGCAGCGTGACCTGCGCCATCCGGGCCATCGCGCCGGTGAAGGCGCGCATCTGCGCGTCCTCCAGGTCTCGCTCGGCGGGTTCCAGGTTCTCCAGCGCCAACCCGCCGCGGAAGGCTACCAGCGCCTCCTCGAAGGCGTCCTCGGCCCTGAGAAACGTGTTGTCGCGTTCATCGAGCATGGCCAGGCGCAACCGCCCGGTCTCCTGCACGCCCTCGGCAAACTCCCGCAGAGCCGCGGTGGCGGCCGCGCTGTCGCCGCCGGCGGCCGCGATCCGTCCGAAGGCCTTCTGGCTGTGGGTGGTGGCGTTGGCGGAGGCGGCCGTCACCTCCGCGGGAATCTGGCTGAACTGCAGATCCAGGGCCGCGAGGCGCATCTCGCGCACCTCGGCGAGGGCCTGGTCGGCCGTCCGTTCGGCCCGCTGGGCGGCAACCAGCCGGTCCTCGAATCCCTGCTGGAGGTTCAGGGTGTAGAGTCCCACCCCTCCCACGCAGGCGACCAGCACCAGTGCTCCTATCGTGGTCAGCAGCAGCTTCCAGACGATCGACAGATTCTCCAGGAGATGCATCGAGGACCTTCTTTGCTTCGAAAGTTCGGGCTTCGCGGATTCCGGCACGTGCCTTTCACGATCCACCTCCTGCATTTAAGAGATGATGAAACGTCTGCGCCTCTGGACAGGCTTCCCCGCCGGGTGATTGCTCCGTCCATGCGTGTCCTGCATGTCCCCTCGATGCTGCGAGTCCCGCCATGAGCCCGCCCCGCCTGCTGCGCCCTCTGGCGTCGCCGCCCATCGCGTTGCTGTGGGGGGCGCTGGCCGGCTCGGCGCTGGGCGACCAGCTCTTTGCGGTGGTGCTGAGCTGGGTCGCCGCGGCGGCGTTCGGCCCGGCCGCCGGCTATCTGACCATGCTCCAGGCGGCGGTGCTCACCCTCACCCTGCTGCTGTCCGGCGGCTGGGCCGATCGGCGGGGGCGTCTGGGGGTGATGATCGGCGCCGACCTCGTCCGGGCCGCGGCGCTGCTCGGGCTGATCGCGCTGTGGCCGGCCTCCGGCGCTCCGCCGGGCTGGGCGCTGGCATTGGTGGTGGTGGTGCTGGCGGCGGGGGTGGCGTTCTTCCGCCCGGCGCTGCAGGCGGCGCTGCCGCATCTCGCCCCCACCGACCAGTTGCCGGCCACCAATGCCCTGCTCGACGGCACCGACCGCATCGCCCGCCTGCTCGGCCCGGCGCTGGTGGCGGCGGCCGCTGCCTGGCTGCCGCTGGTGGCCTTCGTCGGTGTCGACGTGGCCACCTTTCTGCTCTCGGCCGCGGCCGTCGGCCTGGTCGCCCGGCTGCGCCGCCTGCCTCCCCCCGCTCCTGCCGGCACCGGGGCGAGCCTGCGCGCCGGGCTGGCGGCCCTGCGCAGGCATCCCCTGCTGTTCGCGGTGCTGGCGCTCACCGGTCCGGTGATGGGCACCTGGACGGCGGCCTATTTCCTCGGCCTGCCGCTGATGCTCGGCCCGGGTACGGCGGGGCCCGGCGGGGTGGCGGCCTATGGGCTGGTCATCTCCGCCTACGGCAGCACCAACCTGCTCGGCACGCTGCTGATCGGCAGCCGTCCCCTGCCGGCGCGTCCGCAGCGGCTGATCTTCGCCGGCGTCTGCCTGGGCGGGGCGGGGGTGATGCTGCTGGGCCTGGCCGGTCTGGTGCTGCCGGTGGCGTGGCATCTGCCGGCCTTCTGCGCCGCCGCCGCCCTGGGCGCCCTCGGCGGGCCGATGGAGGCCATCCCCGTGGCGGTGCTGCGCCAGCCCGACCTGCCCCC
>CALNAL010000069.1 GCA_937874445.1 uncultured Acetobacteraceae bacterium
GGCATGCCGACCCCAGCCCTTGTTCCCGCCGGTGAGCAGGGCGAACAGGAGCGCGCCCGAAACCAGCGGCACCGGCGTGCCCCCCAGCGTGAACCCGCGCCCGGCCTCGCGCAGCGCCGCCTGGGCCCCCCCCGGCGCGTCGAGCCCGAACACCGAGCCGCCCGAAAGCACCACCCCGTCGATGGTCGGCATGGTGGCGCAGGGCGAGAGCATGTCGGTATCACGCCCTCCCGGCGCTCCGCCGAGCACGGCCACCGATACGCTGGCGGGCCGGTCGAACAGCACCGCGGTCACGCCGGAGGCGAGGTCGAGGTCGGTGGCGTGTCCCACGCGCACGCCGGCGACGTCGGTGATCAGGTTCCGCAACATTTCGTTCCGCTCTCCTCCGTGTGGCGCCCCACTTTGTGCAACCGGCGCCGGGCGCACGTGCTATCCTTGCCCCAGAAGGAGATTTCCGCCATGGCAACCCATGAATTCGTCACCGTGGATGTCTTCACCGCCACGCGCTTCGGCGGCAATCCGCTGGCGGTGTTCCCCGAGGCCGTGGGGATTCCCGAGGAGGCGATGGCCGCCATCGCCCGCGAGTTCAACTATTCCGAGACCACCTTCGTTCTTCCCCCGCAGGACCCGCGCCACACCGCGAGGGTGCGCATCTTCACCCCCGCCGGCGAGCTGCCCTTCGCCGGCCATCCCAACGTCGGCACCGGCTTCGTGCTGGCCTGCCGGGCCACCGCCGCGCTGCCCGACCATTTCGTCTTCGAGGAGGGGTCGGGGCTGGTGCGGGTGCGGGTGCTGTTCGGCCCCGACGGCAAGCCTTCGGGCGCACGCATCGCCGCCCCGCAGGCGCTCTCGCTGGGCGATGCGGTGCCCCGTGCGCCGGTGGCCGCCTGTGTCGGCCTGGCCGAGGCGGACCTCGTCGGCACCGCCCACCCGCCGCTGATCGCCTCGGTGGGCACGCCTTTCATCCTCGCCGAGGTGGTGAGCCCGGGGGTGCTGGCCCGCGCCGAGCCTGATCCGGCCGCCTTCCGCCGGGCCCGCGCCGCCCTGAAGCCCTCGGCCAAGCTGGGCGGGCGTTTCCATTTGTGCCTCTACACGCGCCTGGAGGGCGACGCCCGGCACCTGCGCATGCGCATGTTCGCTCCCCTCGACGGCATCGTGGAGGACCCCGCCACCGGCAGCGCCGCCGCCACCCTGGCCGCGCTGCTCACCTCGCTCGCCCCCGGCGACGAGGTCGAGCTGGCCTACGACATCGAGCAGGGCGGGGAGATGGGCCGCCCGAGCCGCCTGCTCGCCTCCGCCACCAAGAGCGCCGAGGGCCCCGTGCTGGCCCGGGTCGCCGGCGACTGCGTGACGGTGATGCGCGGGCGTATCGATCTCTAACCCGCGGGACGGCGCAGAGAGGCCAGGAGCGTCTCGACGATGTGCTCGCCCCACGCCGCCAGCGACGCCTTGTCGGCGAGGTTGCGCGAGAAGATCACCGAGAGCGTCCAGCGGTTGCCGAACCGGAAGTGGCAGAGCGAGGCAATGGTGATGTAGACCTCGACTGGATCAGCCGCGACGGAGAACTCGCCGAGGGCGTGGCCACGCTCCAGCAGCCGCGCCAGCGTATCGATCAGCGGCACGTGCATGCGCGCGATGTGCGGGGAGCGGCGGATGTAGCGGGCCTTGATCTGGTTCTCGGCATTGAGCAGGCCGAGGAACTCCGGGTGCTTGAGGTAGTAGCGCCAGGTGAACAGGCAGAGCGCGCGGATGGCCTCCACCGGGTCGCTCTCGTCGAAGCGCAGGCGCGATTCGGCCGTGCGAATGTCGGCATAGGCGGCCTCGAAGACGGCGATGTAGAGCGCCTCCTTGTTGCCGAAGTAGTGGTAGATCATCCGCTTGTTGACCCCGGCGCGCCGCGCGATCTCGTTGACCGCGGCGCCGCCGTAGCCCTTGGTGGCGAACTCGTGGGTGGCCGCGGCAAGGATCGCCGCGCTGGTGCGCTCGGGGTTGCGCCGGACCGGGGGAGGCTCCTCCGCCGGAAGGGCGGAGCGGCCCAGTGGAGCTGAGGCGGAACGTTTGGCAGGGGGCATCGGGAAAATTCGTCTCCAGGGAGCGGCGAGTCGCCGAGGCCGGGACGAATCGGCAACCACGCCAGACAATGGCGCGTTTCCCGGCCAGGGCAAAGCCCCGGAATGCAATTCCCGACGCAGGGGGAGCCTGGGGCAGGCGGCCCCGGCTCCCCCTGCGGCTTCAGGAGTGACCCGCGTCGTCGGCGGCCAGCAGCGACTGGCCGTGCCGGTCGGGCCGCGCGGCCACGAAGACGAAGAACACCACCGCCCCGGCGATCACCACCGAGGAGAGGCCCAGCGGGAAACTGCCGAGACGGTCGGCCAGCACCGCCTGGATGGTGGCGTTGCCGGCCGCGAGCATGTTGCCGCACTGGTAGGTGAAACCGGGGAAGGTGCCGCGCACCGCCGCCGGCGAGATCTCGTTGAGGTGCGCCGGCATCACGCCGAAGGTGCACTGCACGAGGAACTGCATCAGGAAGGCGAAACCCGCGATCGCCACCGGTCCGGTGGAGGTGGCCCAGAAGGGCGTCAGGAGCATCAGGCAGACGATGGCCAGCATCAGCTCGCGGCGCCGGCCGATCTTCTGGGAGAGCGTGCCGCCGAACACGCAGCCGAGGATGGCGCCAATGTTGTAGACGATGGCGATGGCCGAGATCTGGTGCACCGAAAGTCCGTGATGCACCTTGAGGAAGACCGGATACAGATCCTGGGTGCCGTGGCTGTAGGTGGCGGCGGCGAACATCATGATGATGGCATAGAGGAACAACTTCCAGCGCCCGCGGACCACCGAGATCAGGTTGGGCTGCGCGACCTTCTGCTGCTCGCGCCATACCGGGCTCTCCGGCACGCGCACGACGAAGGCCAGCAGGATCAGCGAGGGAATGATGCCGACGACGAACATGCCGCGCCAGCCGAGATACTGGTAGCCCACGCCATAGAGAACCGCGGCGAGCAGGTAGCCGAACGAATAGCCTGAGGCCAGCACGCCCGAGACCACGCCGCGCCAGTTGGCGGGAATGCTCTCCATGGCGAGCGAGGCGCCGATGCCCCATTCCCCGCCCATGGCGATGCCGTAGAGCGAGCGCACCACCAGGAAGAAGGTCAGCGAGGGAGAAAACCCTGTCAGGACCTGGAAAACAGAGAAGGTGAGAACGTTGATGACGAAGGCCGGGCGGCGCCCGAGGCGGTCGGCCAGTCGCCCGAAGAACACGGCACCAATGGCACGCAGGGCCAGGGTGAGGGTGATGGCCCAGGTGATGTCAGTGATGGTGACGCCGAATTCCTTGGCGATGTCGGTGACGACGAAGATCATCACGAAAAAATCGAAGGCATCGACCGTCCAGCCCAGGAAGCTGGTCAGGACGATGCGGCGCTGTTGCGCGGGTGTGAGCATCTTGGATCCTCTTGGACTGTGCCGGGCAGCTTCGTTGACGATTTGGCGCAGCGGCAGGGAAACGTGGTTCCGGCCGGCGCCCCGGCACGCCAGCCTCTATCACGCGCAGTCCGCGGAGCCAATGGATAAAGTAACCACTCGGTTACTCATGGCAGGCAGCCTTGGCGATACGCTCGTGCATGGCAGGAAGATGGAGGGGCTGAGGCGTGTGCAAAATATGATGAAAAATACTAGAATAATCGAAAAGCAAGGGTATCCATGAGAGGGGATCGTTCCCGGCCGTGGGCGGGAAAAGCGATTGACACATGGGAGGCATATAAGTATCCGTTCAGATACTTAAGACGGCCGGAGAGGCCGACCAGAGAGGGAGTGTGCAGTCCATGGCCAGCCGCCGCATCGGTTTGATCATGTTCGGGGTTACCGGACGGATGGGATACAACCAGCATCTCGTCCGTTCGATCTGTGCCATCCGCCGCGACGGCGGCGTGGCGCTCGCCAATGGGGATCGCCTGGTGCCGGACCCCATCCTGGTCGGGCGCAACGCCGAACGGCTGGCCGCCATCGCCGCCGCCAACGGGATCACCCGCACCACCACCGATCTCGACGCGGCGCTCGGCAATGCCGAGGATACCGTCTTTTTCGATGCCGGATCGACTGCGATGCGGGCCGGATTGCTGACCCGCGCGATCGAGGCCGGCAAGCACGTCTATTGCGAGAAGCCGATCGCCGAGACGCTGGCCGACGCGCTGGCGGTGGCTCGCCTCGCCAAGGCGCGCGGCGTGAAGAACGGCGTCGTGCAGGACAAGCTTTTCCTGCCCGGCCTGCGCAAGCTGCGCATGCTGCGCGACTCTGGATTCTTCGGGCGCATCCTCTCGGTGCGCGGCGAGTTCGGCTACTGGGTGTTCGAGGGCGACTGGCAGGAGTCCCAGCGCCCGAGCTGGAACTATCGCAAGAAGGACGGTGGCGGCATCATCCTCGACATGCTGCCGCACTGGCGCTACGTGATGGACAATCTCTTCGGCACCGTGCAGGCGGTGAACTGCCTCGGCACCGTCCATATTCCCCGGCGCGTGGACGAGGCGGGCCAACCCTACGCCGCCGACGCCGAGGACGCCGCCTACGCCACCTTCCAGCTTGCCGACGGTGTGGTCGCGCAGATCAATTCCTCCTGGTGCACACGCGTTCGTCGCGATGATCTCGTGACCTTCCACGTCGATGGCACGCTGGGCTCGGCGGTGGCGGGGCTGCACCGCTGCTGGACGCAGCACCGCGTCAATACCCCGCGCCCCGTGTGGAACCCCGACGAGCCGCAGACGCTGAAGTTTGCCGACCAGTGGCAGGAAGTTCCCGACAACCGCACCTGGCCCAACGGCTTCCGCGCGCAATGGGAGGCGTTCCTGCGCCACGTTGCCGAGGATGCGCCGTGGAGCCACACGCTGCTCGAGGGCGCCAAGGGCGTGCAGCTCGCCGAACTCGGCATGCAGAGCTGGCACGAGCGGCGCTGGGTGGACGTGCCCGCGCTCGAGGCCTGAGGCGGGGGAGGGGAGGAAAGTTCCATGAACACCACTGAGAATCTGTCGCTCAACCTGGCCACCGTCCGCGCGCAGTGGGACATGCGCCAGGCGGTGGAGGCGTGCCTCGCGCACGGCATCACCGCGATCTCGCCGTGGCGCGACCAGGTGCAGAAGATCGGCCTCGCCGAGGCCGAGAAGCTGGTGCGCGACAACGGACTGCGGGTCACCGGGCTGTGCCGGGGCGGGATGTTTCCCGCCGCCGACGCCGCGGGACGCAAGGCCGCGGTGGAGGACAACAAGCGTGCCATCGAGGAGGCGGCGCGCCTGCATGCCGACTGCCTGGTGATGGTGGTGGGCGGACTGCCGGCGGGCTCGCGGGATATCCGTTCCGTTCGCGAGATGGTAGCCGAGGGGATGCGGCAAATCCTCGACGATTCCCGCGCCGCCGGCGTGAAGCTCGCGGTGGAGCCGCTGCACCCGATGTATGCCGCCGACCGCGCCTGCGTGAATACGCTGGAGCAGGCCCTCGACCTGTGCGAGCTGCTCGGCCCCGATGTCGGCGTGGCGATCGACGCCTACCACGTGTGGTGGGACCCCAAGCTCGCCGGGCAGATCGCCCGCGCCGGCGCCGGGCATCGCATCTTCGCGCACCACATCTGCGACTGGCTGGTGCCGACGCGCGAGCTCCTGATGGATCGCGGCATGATGGGCGACGGCGTGGTCGACCTCAAGGGACTGCGTCGCGCCATCGAGCAGGCGGGCTACCACGGGCCGCAGGAGGTGGAGATTCTCTCCTCGCACTGGGGAAGCCGGCCGGGCGAGGAGATGTTGCGCACCGTTATCGAACGCTACAACAGCGTGTGCCTGCCATGAAGATCGCAACGGACCTCACCCCGGCCGCCCTGCTGCCGGCGATCGGGCGGATGTGGGAGCTTTCGGCGGGCAAGATCCGGGCGATCGATGCGGGATTCGATCATTCCGCAGGCGCGCCGGTGCATACCGCGGCGGGACGCTACCGGCCGCGCGGCTGGACCGACTGGACGCAGGGCTTCGAGTTCGGCTCCGCACTGTTGCAGTTCGAGGCGACCGGGGAGAAGGCGTTCCTGGACCTCGGCCTCGCGCGCATCCGCCGGGAAATGGCCGTGCACGTCACGCATTTCGGGGTGCACGACCACGGCTTCAACCAGATCAGCACCTATGGCACGCTGTGGCGGTTGATGGGAGACGGGCGCATTCCCGAGGACGGCTGGCAGCGCGAATGGCTGGAGCTGGCGCTGAAATGCTCGGGGGCGGTGCAGGCGCATCGTTGGACCGATCTCGGCGACGGACAGGGATTCATCCATTCCTTCAACGGGCCGCACTCGCTGTTCGTCGATACGCTGCGCACCCTGCGCATCCTGCTGCTGGCGCATCGGCTCGGGCATGTGATGAAGGACGAGGGAGACCAGACCGTTTCCCTTCTGGAACGTGCTGTGGCCCATGCCCGCGCCACCGCGCGGTACAACGTGTTCTACGGCGAGGGGCGCGACATCTACGACGTGCGCGGCCGCACCGCGCACGAGGCGATCTTCAACACCGCGAGCCGTGCCTTCCGGTCGGTCGCGACGCAGCAGGGCTATTCCGGATTCTCGACCTGGACGCGCGGCCTCGCGTGGGCGATGTGCGGCTTTGCCGAGGTGCTGGAGTATCTCGCGACCCTGCCGGAGGAGGCCCTCTCGCCCTGCGGCGGCAAGGCCGACGTGCTGGCAACGATGGACAAGGCCGCAGGCGCCACCTGCGATTTCTATCTCTCCCACACCGCCACCGACGGCATCCCCTACTGGGATACCGGCGCCCCCGGCCTGGCCGGACTGGAGGACCCCTACGGCCGCCCCTCGCAGCCGGAGAACGATGTGGAGCCGGTGGATTCCTCGGCCGCGGCGATCGGCGCACAGGGGCTGCTGCGCTACGGGCTGTGGCTGCAGCGCGGCGGGCGGCCCGAGGGCGCGCGCTATGTGCAGGCGGCGCTGACCGTGGTGAAAACCCTGCTCGACGCGCCGTATCTTTCGACGCGGCCGGAGCATCAGGGGCTGGTGCTGCACAGCCAGTACCATCGCCCCAACGGCTGGGACTACGTGCAGCCGGGCCATGTCGCGCCGTTCGGCGAGGCGACGATGTGGGGCGACTACCACATGCGCGAGGTGGCGCTGTGCGTGCAGCGTCTGGCCGAGGGGCGGGGGTGCCCGAGCTTTTTCGGAACGGCTTCGTAAAGGCGAGAGAAGATGGACAGGCGAGTGGCCCTGGTGACGGGTGGTCGGCGCGGCATCGGCCGGGCTGTCGTGGCGGGGCTGGCGGAGGAGGGATTCGACGTGGCCTTCACCGCGACGCGCTCCGATGCGGCCGCCGCCGAGGTGGTGGCCGAGGTGGAGCGGGCCGGGCGGCGCGGGCTGTGCATCGCCGGCGACATCGCCGAGGTCGCCGACCACGCGCGCGTGCTCGACGCGGCGGAGACGGCGCTGGGACCGATCGAGGTGTTCGTCTCCAACGCCGGGGTGGCGCCGCGCCAGCGGCTCGACCTGATGGAGACCACCCCGGAGAATTTCGATGCCGTGCTGGCCGTCAATCTGCGCGGCGCCTTCTTCATGGCGCAGGCGGCGGGGCAGCGGCTGCGCGCGCGGGGGGCGGGGACGATGGTTTTCGTCACCTCCTGCTCGGCGACGATGGTCTCTACCAACCGCATCGAA
>CALNAL010000070.1 GCA_937874445.1 uncultured Acetobacteraceae bacterium
CCAGGGTGAAGGAGGGATGCGGCGCCTGGGCATTCGGCGCCGGATTCTGGAGCTGCTTCTGGGCCTGGGCCGGCCCCCCGGAGGGGAGCGCCAGCAGGCCTGCCAGCAGCACGGCGGAGGCGATCTGTCCCGACAGCTTCATGGTTTGCTTCCCGCGCAAGAAATTCCTCACCAGCGGCCCAGCTTCGCCCGGCGGGCCAGCCGGATGGTCAGCAGTGTCCAGGCCAGTTGTGGCGGCAGCAGGGCGGCCGGCACCAGCGGCTTGAGCCCCGGCGGGGCAGCCACGAAGGCCAGGCACGCCAGCCCCCCCAGCCCCGCGAAACCCCAGTGCACCAGGGTCACCGTCCGCGCGTCCAGGCCACTGCGCTGGGCCACCTGGTAGAGATGGCCGCGATGGGCCTGGGCGAGAGGCTCGCCGGCCAGCGCGCGGCGCACCAGCGTGAAGGCGACGTCGTAGAGCACCCCCGAGAGCAGCATCGGCACCAGCAGGAAGGAAAGTTCCACCTTGTCGAACCGGCTCGCCGCCACCCCCAGCACCGCCAGCACGAAGCCGCAGAACTGGCTGCCCACGTCGCCCATGAAGATGCGGGCCCGGGGGAAGTTGAAGGGCAGGAACCCCGCCACCCCCGCCACCAGCAGCAGCGCGGCGAAATAGACGAACCAGCCTCCCTGTGCCGCGCCGATGCCGGCCAGGAAGCAGCCCGCGATCAGCGTCACCCCCGCGGAGAGGCCGTTCAGCCCGTCGATGAAGTTCATCGCGTTGGTGGCGAACAGCACCCAGGCCACGGTGAGGACCGCCCCGAACCAGCCGAGTTCCACCGTGCCCACGCCGGGGAGGCGGAAATCGGCGAGATAGAGCCCGCTGCCCACCGCCGCCATCGCCGCGCCGACCTGCGCCAGCAGCTTGACCGTGAACGGCCAGCTCCACAAATCGTCGATGAAGCCCACCGCCGCCATCAGGATCGCCGCCAGGATCACGCCGCGGAAATAGGGGTCGGCGATGCGCGCGAAGGAGGCAAAGCCGTAGAGCACCGCCATGCCCAGCAGGAAGCCCACGACGATGCCCACGCCCCCGCCGCGCGGCGTCGGCACCGTGTGCGAGGAGCGCGCGTTGGGCAGGTCCATCACCCGCACGTTGATCATGGCCCGCACCACCACCGCGGAAAAGGCGGCGATGCCGGCAGCAAACGCGAGATGGCGCAGCAGGGCAACCAGGGTCATGGCCGTCACCTTTAGAGCCGATGCGCCCGGAACGGAACCGCCCGACGCGCAGGGCGGGCGCGGTTTGGCGAGAGGGCAAGGCCAAGGAAGATAAGGCAAGGTGTTCTCCTTTCGGGAAAGGAGAACCAGGAAAGCTTTATCCTATAAGGGCTCCGCGCCTGGGTCAGACGCGGAGCCAAAATGGGAAAAGTCCTTTTTGCTTCTTTTTCCTTCAGGAAAAAGAAGCCTTCTCTCCCTTCCCGGCTTCGGCCTGCGATTCCAGCAGCCGTGCGATGCGGCGCAGGGCGAACTGGTAGCCCTGCGTGCCACAGCCGACGATCACGCCGTCCGCCCGTGCGGAGAGGAAGGAATGGTGGCGGAACTCCTCGCGCTGGTGGACGTTGCTGATGTGTACCTCGAAGACCAGGCCTTCGTAGGCGTTCAGCGCGTCCAGGATGGCCACCGAGGTGTGGGTGAACGCAGCCGCGTTGATGACGATCCCCGCCGCGTCCTCGCGGGCCTCGTGGACCCAGTCGATGATCTCGTATTCGCGGTTGCTCTGCAGGAAGCGCAGCTCCAGCCCGAGTTCGCCGGCCAGGGCGCGGCAGTCGCGCTCGACGTCGGCCAGGGTCTCGTAGCCGTAGATCGCCGGCTCGCGCCTTCCCAGCAGGTCGAGATTGGGGCCGTTCAGGACAGAGACGAGACGCGACATGGCGGTTTTCCGGACGGATTTCCCGGAGCGGGCTCGCCCGGGCCCTTCGCGTCTAGTCCAAAAGCGCCCGGCGCACCAGCGGCGCGCGCCTCCCCTCATCCGTGCCCCCTCGGCGAGTCCGGCCCCCTGCCGCCGGCGGGGAAAACCAGCGGGGAAAATTCAAACCGAAGCGTCCCCCGGAGGCGAGGAGGCTTGCGCGACGGACGCGGCGCGTCTATATGCGCGGGCCTTGGCCGGAGTGTAGCTCAGCCTGGTAGAGCACTGTGTTCGGGACGCAGGGGCCGGAGGTTCGAATCCTCTCACTCCGACCAATTCCCCTCCCCTGAAAATTCGCCTCCGCTGCGATTTCTCCTGTCCGCGGGAGGCTGCCCCGTGCCGGCGGGCAGCGAGAAAATCCTGCCGGGTCCGTTCTCCGGCGGGCGGCCAGTCTCCACCGTGTCGAAGGGGACGCAAGCGGAATAAAACGAGACCACTATCGAGTAACACCTTGTGACAAGCGGTTTTCGTGTCCGGCTTGTCTCGGCTATGAGCGGGATCGATGTTTTCCTCCCTGCTCGGTCGACGTGCTTTTTTCGGCACCCTGCTGGCCGCCCTGGCCGTTGGTCTTGCGCCGCCCGCGGCCACGGCCGCTTCCCGCAAAAAAAAACAGGCCCGCTCCTCCCCCGCCCCTGCCAAGCCGGGGAAGAAGCATGCCCCGCCGGCCAGGTCCGCCGCGGCCCCGCATGGAAAGCCGCGTCGCCGCCCCCGGGCCCGGCGGGTCTTCCGTCCGATGATCGTGCTCGACCCCGGCCATGGCGGCCACGACCCCGGTGCGATCGGAGTCAGCGGCGCCTACGAGAAGGACCTCACCCTCGCCGCCGCGCAGGAGCTGCGGCGCCAGCTGCTGGCCACCCGGCGCTACCGGGTTGCCATGACCCGCACCACCGACGCCACCGTGGAGCTGGCCGAGCGCGTGGCCTTCGCCCGGGCGCGCCAGGCGACCCTGCTGATCTCGCTGCACGCCGATTCCGCGCCCCGCAACTCCGCGGCGCGGGGAGCCAGCGTGTATGTGCGCTCCGGCGGGGTCCGGTTCCGCCGGGTACGGACGCGGGCCGGCGCGCCCGACCCGGCCCTGCTCTCGCGCCGCCTGCAGGCCGCGCTGGTGGGCAGCCTGGCCAGCCGGATTCCCCTGGCCCCGGCCCCGGCGCGGGCGGCACATCTTTATGTGCTATCCTCGCGCATCCCCGGCGTGCTGCTGGAGATGGGCTTCCTCTCCAACACCCGCGACGAGAGAGCCCTGCGCACCCCGGCCCATCGTCGCCGCATTGCCGCGGCCGTGGTGGCGGCGGTGCGGATCTGCCTGGCCGAGCCTCAGCCCGGCCCCGACCATCGGACTTGACCCGACTTGCAGCCCCAGGAGGGACCCGCCTTGGCCGATGATTCCACGATTTCCGCCCTCGATCTCGCCCTGATCGCGACGGCCACCCAGCTCACCAGCGCGATGATCGCCAAATTTCCCTCCGCCACCCGCCCGCACGAGGCGGTCGCTCTCTACCGCCAGGTGCTGGCCCTGCTGCATGAGGAAGCCGTACCGACGGGGGCCTAGCCATGCCCGCACAACAGAAGACAAAGATGCATGCCTGGGGATATTCCCTGGCATTCCCGCTCTTTCCGACAGTCCCGGAACGGCGCACATTCCGCACGCCGCCAAGCCGGCCGGAATATCCGCATGCCGCTATTCAAGCGGCGGCGGAACCGAACGAAAACACGGGACAAGGTTGAATGGATTATATTGCAATATCCCCGCAGGACGAACTCAAGACGGGGGCAATTATTGCGGTAGAAACGAGTGGCGAGACCCTGAAGGCCGGCGACAGCCTCAAGATCCTGTTCACTGCGCCGACGCAGAAGGCGCGCATCGAGCTGCCGGCGTCGGTTGCCGAGGCGAACGGCGGCGCGGCGGCGAAAATCCGCACGATCGTCGAGAAGCACGACGCGGCCGGACTGACGAAAATCGGCTACGGCGAATGCCACCTCACGCGCTGCCCCGCCGGGGCACACGCGTTCGACCAGCGCTTCCCGAAAGCCGAGTACTGGGAAGTCGCCAGCCTCTAGGGCCGTGCGAACGGCGCCTGGAACCGGCCCGCCCCCTTTCGCGGGGCGCCCCGGGCCAGGCGCCGGCGGCGTTGCCCTCCCCGGCCCACCTCGCTACCTTCCCGCCGATCATTTCGGATGAATTCCGCTCGGAAGGCCCCGCCATCATGTCCGTTACCGTTGCCGCCCCCCGCCTGCGCGTGCTGGCGCAGGCCATCGTTGCCGCCGGGGGCAGCTCCCCCGAGGAAGCCGCGATCGTCGCCGACAACCTCGTCACCGCCAATCTTTCCGGCCACGACAGCCACGGCATCGGCATGCTGGTGTCCTACGTGGGCGACCTCAAGGCCGGCCGCATCCATCCCAACCGCACCCCCGACGTCGTGCTGCAGAGCGGCTGTTTCGCGGTGTGGGACGCCGGCATGGGCTACGGCCACGTCGCCGCCCGCCGGGCCATGGAATGGTGCATCGCCACCGCCAAAGAGCACGGCGTGGCCATCCACGGGCTGCGCAACTCCCACCACGTCGCCCGCGTCGGCACCTACGGCGAGATGGCCGCCCGGGCCGGACTGGTCTCGCTGCAATTCGTCGACGCCCACGCCTTCACCCGTTCCTTCGTCGCCACCTGGCGCGGGCGCGAGGGGCGGATTTCCACCAACCCGGTGTGCATCGCCATCCCCGGCACCGCCACCAATCCCCCGGTGATCCTCGATTTCGCCACCAGCGCCGTCGCCCACGGCAAGGTGCGGGTGGCCTACAACTCCCACAAGCAGGCCCCCGAGGGCTCGCTGATTTCCGCCACCGGCAAGCCCACCACCGACCCCGCCACCCTCTTCGAGGACCCGCAGGGCGCGCTGATGCCCTTCGGCGCGCACAAGGGGTCCGGGCTCGGGCTGGTCTGCGAGATCCTGGCCGGGGCGATCGTCGGCGGCGGCACGGTGAAGGGGCCGTTCCCCACCCCGCTGGCCATCACCAACTCGATGCTCA
Source organism: uncultured Acetobacteraceae bacterium (assembly GCA_937874445.1). Lineage (GTDB taxonomy): Bacteria > Pseudomonadota > Alphaproteobacteria > Acetobacterales > Acetobacteraceae > Rhodovastum. Next base: position 4,970 of record CALNAL010000070.1, read on the forward strand.
GCATCGTCTTCGACCCGGCCCGGCTGGGCACGGCGCAGAGCATGGGCCCCGAGATCGACGGGCTGATCGCCTGGGTGAAATCCGCCGCCCCCGCCGACCCGGCGCTGCCGATCCTGGTGGCCGGCGAGCCCGAGCGCCTCGCCCGCGCCGAGCGCGAGAAGAACGGCATCGTGGTGGATGACACCACCTGGGGCCAGCTGCGCCAGATCGCCGCCGACTACGGGGTGCCCTTCCCGGGTTGAGCCGTCCCCATCTCCGGCGCAACACAGGCCTGTGCCGAATCCCGGGCACGGGCGGCGCCGTTCCCCCGCCATCCCCCGGCGGAACAAGGCGCTGGCGAATGACGTTCGTGTGCCCTGACAGAACGGGGCATCCCGGCGCGGGAGATCGCGCGGCTGAAATACCGGGAAACAGTCTTCCGTTCGGCCCGTCGAACGGTCATGTTGGCCCCATGCAGATCCACGCAAGCTGCGGGGCCCGCGACGGCGCGGGCGTGTTGCTGCTGGGACCGCCGGGAGCGGGGAAATCCGACCTCCTGTTGCGGCTGCTCGACCGTGGCTTCGAGCTGGTGGCCGACGACCGCGTCGAGGTGGAGGGCCATGAGGTCTTCGCCCCGCCGGCGCTGGCCGGGCTGCTGGAGGTGCGCGGGCTCGGCCTGCTGCGCCTGCCGCACCGGCCGCGCGCCCGTCTCGCGCTGGCGGTGGAACTCGGCGTCCGCGGTGAGCGCCTGCCCGAGCCCGCCCGCCATCCGCGCTTCGGCGTGCCACAGGTCGCGCTCGACCCCTTCACCATCTCCGCCGCCCAGCGGGTCGCCCTCGCGCTCGACTGCGCCGAGGGACGGCTGACGCAGCAGGCGGGGGCCTTCGCGCCATGAGTTCCTCCCCTGCCGTGCCGGAGGAGGCCGAACCCTCGCCGGTTCTGCTGGTCACCGGGCTGTCCGGGGCCGGCAAGTCCTCGATCCTGCACGCGCTGGAGGACCTCGGCTTCGAGGCGATCGACAACCCGCCGCTGCACATGCTCGAGACCCTGATCGGCACCGGACCGGACCGGCGGCGCCTGGCGGTGGGGGTGGATTGCCGCACCCGCGGCTTCAACGCCGAGGAGGTGGTGCAGACCCTGGCGCGGCTGCGGCGCGACCCCGGCCTGCGCCCCGAGCTGATCTTCGCCTGGGCCGAGGATTCGGTGCTGCAGCGCCGCTATACCGAGACGCGCCGGCGCCACCCCCTCTCGCCGCACGGGCGCGTCGCCGAGGGCATCACCAAGGAGCAGGCCCTCACCGCGCCGCTGCGCGAGGCGGCCGACCTGGTGGTGGATACCTCCGACCTGCCCCTGCCCGCGCTGCGCCAGCTCATCGAGGTCCGCTACGGCGGCGAGACCGGCAGCTCGGCGCTGGAGGGGCTCTCGGTCAGCCTGGTCTCCTTCGCCTTCCCGGCGGGGCTGCCGCGCGAGGCGGACATGGTTTTCGATGCCCGCTTCCTGCGCAATCCACATTATGTCCAGGCCCTGCGCCCCCTCACCGGCCGGGATGCCGCGGTGGGCGAGCACATCGCCGCGGACCCGGATTTTTCGGCCTTCTTCGGCGCGCTCACCGGCCTGCTCGGGCTGGTGCTGCCGCGTTTCGTGCGGGAAGGGAAAAAATACGCTACCATCGCCATCGGCTGCACGGGTGGACGGCACCGCTCCGTGTATCTCGTCGAGCGATTGGCGTCCCACTTGACCCAGGCAGGATGGCACGTGACCACGACCCATCGGGAATTGCTCCGCGAGAAACCCGCGGCCCCCTCCGGTCCGGCCACATCCGGTCCTGTCGGGCCGGGCCCGGCACAGGAGGCCTGAGCGTCGTCATGATCGGTCTCGTCCTGGTCACCCATGGTCGCCTGGCGGTGGAGATGCGCGCCGCCATGGAACATGTGGTCGGCCCCCAGCGCGGGGTGGCCACCGTCTGCGTCGGCCCCGACGACGACCTCGAGGCCCGCCGCGCCGAGGTGGCCCGCCGCATCGCCGAGGTGGATACCGGCGACGGCGTGGTGCTGCTCACCGACATGTTCGGCGGCACCCCCTCCAACCTCGCCATCTCGCAGATGGATCGCCCCGGCATCGAGGTGCTGGGAGGCATGAACCTGCCGATGCTCATCAAGCTGGCCAAGGCCCGCTCCACCCAGCCGCTGGCCGACGCGGTGGAATGCGCGGTGCAGGCCGGACGCAAATACATCGCCGCGGCCAGCCACGTGCTGCCCTCCGCCAAGCCCGCGCCGGCAGCCGACTGCTCCTGCGGCTGCGACGAGCCCACCGCCCTGTTCAACGGCGCCCGCACCCTCGCGGCCGGCGCCAAGGCCTGGAACGGATGACCGAGGACACGACCGGCGATACCCAAGGAAGCCTCCAGGGAAGCCCCCAGGAAAGCCCCCAGGAAAACGGGGCCGTTCCCGTTCTGACCCGCACCCTCGAGGTCTGCAACCGACGCGGCCTGCATGCTCGCGCCGCCGCCAAGTTCGTCACCCTGGCCGAGCGCTTCGGCGCCGCCGTCGAGGTGGTCAAGGACGGCCAGTCGGTCTCGGCCCGCTCGATCATGGGGCTGATGATGCTCGGCGCCGGCCGGGGCAGCTCCCTGGAACTGCGCGCCGAGGGATGGGACGCCAAGGAGGCGCTGGACGCGCTTGCCGCCCTCGTCGAGGCCGGCTTCAATGAGCAGGAGTAACAAAATCCTGTCTCTTATACACATCTGACGCTGCCGACGAAGGCTTAGGTG
>CALNAL010000071.1 GCA_937874445.1 uncultured Acetobacteraceae bacterium
GGGTGTGCCGGATTGGCTGTGTCCTTCGCGCCACAGTGTTTCGCAAATGCCATGGCGAGGCGGTCTGAACCGTTGCGAGAGAAAGAAAGCGGCGCCAATACTCCCGCCGGTTCGCAGCCCCGCCCGTGGGGGATTGCGCCTTATGGGCGGATCCGGTGGGAAACGGGGCGGGGCCAGGTACTTCCGCCGGCTCGCCGGCGAGACAAGGAGGTTTTCATGCGTAAGCTCCTGCTGGCCAGCGCGGCTATGCTCGGCGGCACCATGGTCCTGGCGACTGGCGCCAGCGCCCAGAATCTTGCGACCAACGTTCCGGCCAGCGCGACGGCGATTTCGTCCCCGGGCTTCAGCACGGCGACGCCGGCCACCAGCCCGATGGCCGCCAGCACGATGACCGTCCGCCTGGGCGGCCGTTTGAACTTCGAGATGTTCGCCGGCGGCGACAGCGGGCGCAACGCCAAGGGCGCCTCGCAGAAGCTGGCCCCGTACACCTTCGCCGAATACGCTCGCCTGTATCCGAGCTTCGACGCGGTCGCTGCTAACGGCCTGCGTTACGGTGCTGCCCTGGAAATCCGCCAGGACACCGGCACCTCGGCTGGCGGCGGCGCGGCCGGCTCGATCTCCGGCAATGCCAAGAACCGCGGCGAGCTGTATTTCCGTCGTGAGATGGGCTACTTCGGCGCCGACAAGTTCGGCTTCCTGCGCTTCGGCGCGACCGATCAGCCGACCTCCCTGTTCGCCACCGGCACCTTCGAAAACTTCGATATGGGTGGCTGGAACGGCGACCTCGAGGGGTGGACCAACAACACCCAGCCGGCCTGGGCCTTCCCGGACCAGGGCGCGCTCTACACCACGACGAAGGTCGTCTACGTCTCGCCGAAGTTCTTCAACATGGTTGACTTCGGTGTGTCCTTCGAGCCCGGCACGGGCAACGTTGGCGGCGGCAGCCAGGCCTGCGGCAGCGGCTACGACACCACCAACTACTGCGATGCCACCTCGTCCTCGTCGATCTCCGGCGAGAACAAGCGTCGCCGCAACACGGTTGATGGCGTTGCCCGTCTGCGCACCGCGATCGGCCCTGTGGGCCTGACCGCCACGATCGGCGGCATGAAGTCCGGCAAGGTGCTCTACAACGGCACCGTGGCCAGCACCCAGCAGTACAACGGGCTGGAAGTGCTCGACGCCGGCCTGCAGGTCACCTGGGGCGGCCTCGCCGTCGGCGGCCATGTCGACTACGGCGAGTTCAACGCCGGCTACAACCTGTCCCCGAAGGGCGGACGGAAGTCCCTGGCCTACCTGGCCGGTGCCTCCTACTCCATCGGGCCGGCAGTCTTCGGCGTGCAGGCGATGGACTTCCAGAACCCCGGTTCTTGGACCCAGTCCAGCGCCTCTTCCGTCGGCCGGACCCGCAACGAGTGGGGCATTGGTGCTGGCAGCACGGTGACCGTGGCTCCTGGCGCCTATGTCTTCCTGTCCTACCTGTATGGCCATCGCCACCAGGCTGGCGTGGACATCCTGACCGGCACCAATGGCGCCGTGACCCACAACAACGTCCAGTCGCAGGGCGTTGTCCTCGGCACGATGCTGAAGTGGTAATCGGCGTCTAGCCGCGAGACTTCCCCGGGCCGCAAGGCTTTGGGCGGAAAAGGGCGGTGGATTTCCACCGCCCTTTTTCATGGCCGGCCCCCATCTGCCGCGCGGCGGCGTGCTCGGCCCTTGGCGGCGCGGCCCCGCTCCTGTATTCCTGACCCAGAGACTTGTTCAGACAGGCGGCCCATGACCCTTACATTGCCGAAGCTTGGTCCCATCGTTCTGGCGCTGGCGATGACCGCGACGCTGGCCGCGTGCAACACCACGCCGGTGCGCGAGGACGAGTACAACGATCCGCGCTACACCGGGCCCGGGTCCGGCAAGTCGATGAGCGATTCGGGCATCGTTCTGTTCGGCAACAAGTCCGGCACCTCCGACCAGCAGGCCGGCGCGGGCATCGGCGTCAACGCCTATCTGTGGCGAGCCTCTCTCGACACGCTGTCCTTCATGCCGCTGGCCTCCGCCGATCCGTTCGGCGGTGTCATCATCACCGACTGGTACCAGCCGCCCAGCTCTCCCGGCGAGCGTTTCAAGGTCACCGCCTACATCCTCAGCCGCACCCTGCGCACCGACGGCGTCCGGTTGAGTGTGTTCCGCCAGGTGCAGCAGGGCGGGCAATGGGTGGATGCGCCGGTCGCCGACACCACCGTGAGCGAGATGGAGAACAAGGTGCTGGCCCGCGCCCGCGAGCTGCGCACCATGGGCTCTGCCGCCCCGGGCTGATCCCCGCTCCCGCGCGGGCCTCTGCCGCAGGCGGCGGGTCAGCGAGACAAGGAAGGTGTTCTCCTTTCGAGAAAGGAGAACCAGGAAAGCTTTATTCGTGAAAGCTCCGCACCTGTGTCACGCGCGGAGCCAAACGAACGAAGTCCTTTTTGCTTCTTTTTCCGGAAGGCAAAAAGAAGGGCTTCCTTCCCCTCCCCTTCCCGACGGAAGAACGCGACATGTCCCGCGGGCGGGACGTGGGATTACGTGTGCTGGATGCGCGGGAGCTCCCGTGGTGCTGACGGTTGCCGTGCGGCCAATTCTGGCCGATACAACACGATGCATCCCACGGCCCCCGCCACACACCAGTCACGTATCCAGAGCGTCACGCACCAGATCGCACGATGAGCACTTCTCCTGATTCCGCCTCTTCCCGTCCCGCGACTTCCTCCGGAGCGGGCGAGTCCCCCCGATACGATTTCCGCGCCGCGGAGGCGCGCTGGCAGGCGGAATGGGAGCGACGTGGCAGCTTCCATGTCGCGGACGTGCCGCAGGACGGCCGGCCGAAATACTATGTCCTGGAGATGTTCCCCTATCCTTCGGGGAAAATCCACATGGGCCACGTCCGCAACTACACGCTGGGCGACGTGGTGGCGCGCTACAAGCGGTCGCGCGGCTTCTCGGTGATGCATCCGATGGGCTGGGACGCCTTCGGCCTTCCGGCCGAGAACGCCGCCCGCGAACGCAAGACCCATCCCGCCAAATGGACCTGGGCCAACATCGCCAACATGCGCGGCGAGCTGAAGCGCATGGGGCTTTCGATCGACTGGGCCCGCGAGATCGCCACCTGCGATCCGCGCTACTACGGCAAGCAGCAGAAGCTGTTCCTCGACATGCTCAAGACCGGGTTGGTCGAGCGGCGCGAGAGCTGGGTGAACTGGGACCCGGTGGACAACACCGTTCTCGCCAACGAGCAGGTGATCGAGGGCCGCGGCTGGCGCTCCGGCGCGCTGGTGGAGAAGAAGAAACTCTCCCAGTGGTTCCTCAAGATCACCGATTTCGCCCCCGAGCTGCTCTCCGCGCTGGACGGGCTGACGCGCTGGCCCGAGCGGGTGCGCCTGATGCAGGCCAACTGGATCGGCCGCTCCGAGGGCGCGCGGGTGCGCTTCGCATTGACCACGCCGCAAGCCGGGCTCGCGGAGCTGGAGGTCTATACCACCCGGCCGGACACGCTGTTCGGCATGTCCTTCCTCGCCATTGCCGCCGACCACCCTCTGGCCGAGGCGGTGGCCAAGCAGAATGCCGAGGCGGCCGCCTTCGTCGCCGAATGCCGTCGCACCGGCACCAGCGAGGCGACGCTGGAGACCATGGAGAAGAAGGGCTTCGACACCGGGCTGCGGGTGCGCCACCCCTTCCTCAAGGACGTCACCTTCCCCGTCTGGATCGCCAATTTCGTGCTGACCGAATACGGCACCGGTGCTGTGTTCGGCTGCCCCGCCCATGACCAGCGCGACCTCGACTTCGCCCGCAAATACAAGCTGCCGGTGAAGGTCGTGGTGAAGCCGGCGGGCAGCGAGGGGATTCCCGAGATCGGCAACGAGGCCTTTGCCGGCGAGGGCAGCATGGTGCAGTCGGGCTTCCTCGACGGGCTCGAGGCGCCCAAGGTGGCCAAGGCGCGCGCCATCGCCGAGCTGGAGAAGCTGGGCGCCGGCGAGGGCGTGGTGAACTGGCGCCTGCGCGACTGGGGCGTCAGCCGCCAGCGCTACTGGGGCTGCCCCATCCCGGTGATCCACTGCGAGCACTGCGGCGTGGTGCCGGTGCCCGAGCAGGATCTGCCGGTGGTGCTGCCGGAGGACGTGACCTTCGACAAGCCGGGCAACCCGCTCGACCGCCATCCGACGTGGAAGAACGTCACCTGCCCCAAGTGCGGCCGGCCGGCGCGGCGCGAAACCGACACTTTCGATACCTTCGTGGACAGCTCCTGGTATTTCGCTCGCTACTGCTGCCCCGATGCCGAGGCGCCGCTCGACCGCGCGGCGGTGGACCACTGGATGCCGGTGGACCAGTACATCGGCGGCATCGAGCACGCGATCCTGCACCTGCTCTATTCGCGCTTCTTCGTCCGCGCGATCCGCCAGTGCGAGCACATCGGCATGGAAGAGCCGTTTGCCGGGCTGTTCACCCAGGGCATGGTGACCCACGAGAGCTACAAGGGCGCCGACGGCCGCTGGCTCTACCCCGAGGAGGTGGAGAAGCGCCCCGACGGCACCGCCGTGCATCGCCAGACCGGCGAGGCCGTGACGGTGGGGCGCGTCGAGGCGATGTCGAAGTCCAAGCGCAACACCGTGGACCCGGAGGAGATCATTTCTCGTTTCGGTGCCGATACGGCGCGCTGGTTCATCCTCTCCGACAACCCTCCCGAGCGCGACATGGAGTGGACCGAGGCCGGGGTGGTGGGCGCCTATCGCTTCACCCAGCGGGTGTTCCGCCTGGCCGAGGCGGCGGCGGCCCTCGCGGCCCCGGCGGAGAAGCCCGCGGCGTTCTCCGAGGCGGCCTTGCGGCTGCGGCGGGTAACACATCGCACTGTTGCGGCGGTGAGCGAGGCCCTGGAGGGGTTCGCCTTCAACGTGGCGGTGGCGCGCGTCTACGAGCTGGCCAACGCCATCGGCGAGGCCGAGAAGGCCCCGGATGCCGCCGACCTGCGCTGGGCCCGGCGCGAGGCGATGGAGATGATGGCGCGGGTGACGGCGCCGATGATGCCGCATCTCGCCGAGGAGATCCTGCAGCTTCTGGCCCCGGGACGCGCGACGCTGGCCGTCGAGATGCCCTGGCCGGAGGCGGAGGCCGCTCTGCTGGTGGCGGAGAAGCTGACCATCGCCGTGCAGGTGCTGGGCAAGCTGCGCGGCACCATCTCGGTGGCGCCCGGCGCCACCCAGGCCGACGTGCTGGCGGCCGCCGAGGTCGAGCCGAACGTGGCCCGGGCGCTCGCGGGGCAGCGCATCGTCAAACGCATCTACGTGCCGGGACGGATCGTCAACTTCGTGGTGGCGCGCGGATGACGGCGGGGGGGCGCCCGGCGGGGATGAAACGGCGGCCGCTGCTGCGGACGCTTCCGCTGCTCGCCCCCGTGCTGGGCATGACGCTGGCCGGAGCCCTGGCGGGCTGCGGCTGGCATTCCCCCTACGCCCCCGCGGCGGATGGCGGTCCGAGTGCGGCCCGGACGGGGCTCGGGCTGGTGTCGGTGCCGGTGCTCGGCGAGCGGTCGGGGCAGCTGCTGCGTCAGGCGTTGCAGACCCGGCTCGACCATGGCGACGCCCCGGTGAGCAAGAAATACGACCTGCTGGTCGATTTCGGGGTCGAGGGCGACGCGCTTAGCGTCCAGCGCGACGACACCTCCACGCGGGTGCGCTACATCGGGCACGTCGCGTGGAAGCTGGTGACGCGCGACACCCAGCGGGCCACGGTGACCTCCGGCTATGCCCGCGCGGTGGACGGGTTGAACACCTTCGACGAGCAGTATTTCGCGCAGGATCTGGAAACCGAGGCGGTGTTCCGCCGGATGACCGATGCGCTTGCCGAGCAGATCGTCACCAGCTTGGCGGTGTGGTTCGACAAGCATCCGGCATAGGCCGAGGCGGACTGGCGAAGGGGCGAGGGCGCGGGGCATGAAGCTGGAGCCACGCCGGGTCGAGGCTTTCCTGCGCAAGCCGGAGGGGGTGCGCGCCGTGCTGCTGCACGGCGACGACGTGGGGCTGATCCGTGCCCGCGCCAATCGCCTCGTCAAGGCGGTGGCGGGCGGGCTCGACGACCCGTTCCGGGTGACCTCGCTGGAGCGCGAGAACTTCGGGGCCATTCCCGCCGAGATGGCCTCCCTCGGCCTGATGGGCGGGCGCCGCGTGGTGCGGGTGCGCGAGGCGAGCGATGCCGCGACCGGCCCGGTGGCCACAGCCCTCTCCGGACCGGGCGAGGCCTTCCTGGTGCTCGAGGGGCCGGGGCTGGCCGGGCGCTCGAAACTGCGCGCGCTGCTGGAGAAATCCGCCGAGGCGGCGACGATCGCCTGCTATCCGGCCGACGCCCGCAGCCTGGTGCAGACGATTCGCGAGACGCTCGGCGCGATGGACGTGGCGATCGAGTCGGAGGCGCTCGAGTGGCTGTCCGGCCAACTCGGCGCCGACCAGGCGGTGACTGTTTCCGAGATCGAGAAGCTGGGACTGTTCGTCGGGCCGGGCGGCCGGGCGGACATGGCGGCGGTGCGCGAATGCGTCGGCGACCTGGCGGGACTGTCCCTGGAGGATGCCCTGTTTGCCGCCACGGCGGGCCAGGTGGCCGCCGCCGATCGCGCGCTGGAGCTGGCGATGGCGGAAGGGGCCCTGGCGGTGCAGGTAGTGCGCGCCGGCCTGCAGCACATCCAGCGCCTCCAGCGGGCCCGCGCCACAATGGCGGAGGGGATGTCGGCGGAGGCGGCGGCGCGGGCCGTCCGTCCGCCCCTGTTCTTTCGCCGCGTCGCGACCTTTGCCGCGGCCCTGGGGCTGTGGAGCCCGTCCGCCCTGGAATGGGCGGCACGGCGCATGTTCGAGGCGGAGCGGGGCTGCAAGACCACCGCCCTGCCAGGCGATGTCATTGCACGCAACGCGGTGATCGGAATCGCCCAGCGGGCGGCGCGGCTGCGCCGGCGGTAGGACAGGGAAGGAAGTCTTCTTTTCCTGAAGGAAAAGAAGCAAAAGGACTTTTGTCCCTTTGGGGGGGAGGTACGTCGGCGGAGCCCTCATGCCGAACTTCCCGTGAAGCTTTCCTCGCCAGGCTCTGCGCCAGCCCCACGCGCGGAGCCAAAAGAGTGAAGTCCTTTTTGCTTCTTTTTCCTTCAGGAAAAAGAAGCCTTCCCTTCCTTACCCGATCCTTCCCCGGCGTGGCCGATCAGGCGCGGGTCAGCAGGGTGACCAGGCCGTCGAGTTGATCGAGGGAGCGATAGGTGATGCGCACGCTGCCGCCGTGGCCGTCGAAGGCGATTTCCACCTTCAGGCCGAGAGCCTCGGAAAGCTGGCGCTCCAGGGCCTGGGTTTCCGGGTCCTTGGGATGGGGCGCGGCGGGGGCGGCGTGACGGCGGGAAGCCAGGGCTTCAGTCTGACGGACGTTGAGGCCGCGCGCAATCACCGCGAGGGCGGCCTTTTCCGGCTCGGGATGCGACAGCAGCGCCCGGGCATGGCCGGCGGACAGCGCCCCCTGACGCACCTCGGCCTGCACCGTGGGAGGCAGGTTGAGCAGGCGCATGGTATTGGCGATATGGCTGCGCGACTTGCCGACCGCCTCGCCGAGGCGTTCCTGGGTGACGCCGAACTCCTCGAGCAGGCGACGGTAGCCCTCGGCCTCCTCGATCTGTCTCTTATACACATCTGACGCTGCCGACGAAGGCTTAGGTGTAGAT
>CALNAL010000072.1 GCA_937874445.1 uncultured Acetobacteraceae bacterium
CCAGGCCGCGCATACCCGCGCCCATAACGTTCCGTATTCGTAACATATAGCCGCGAAGGACTCCGCGCCGCCCCCGGACGCGGAGCCAAACGGACAAAGCTTTCTTGGTTCTTCTTTCTCGAAAGAAGAACACCTTCCCTGGCTTGTTCTTCGTCGCAAGCGGAGGCGTGCGTTGCGCGGGCGCGGGCGATCCCGTAGCTTCCGCGGCATGTCCGACGTTCTCAAAATCGCGCTGGCCCAGATCAATCCCCAGGTCGGGGCGGTGCGCGCCAATCTCGAGCGGCTGCGGCGGGTACGTGCCGAGGCGGCCGCGATGGGGGCCGACCTGGTGGTGGCCCCCGAGCTGTGCCTGTCCGGGTATCCGCCGGAGGATCTGGTGCTCAAGCCTGCCTTCATTGCCGCCTGCCTGGCGGCGCTGGAGGAGCTGGCCGCCGAGACTGCCGACGGCGGGCCGGCGATGGTCGTGGGCGTGCCCTGGAAGGAAGAAGCCGGCAAGCTCACCAACTCGGCCTGTCTGCTCGACGGCGGACGCATCGCGGCGCGGCGGGCCAAGCACGAGCTGCCCAACTACGGCGTCTTCGACGAGAAGCGCGTGTTCGACGCCGGCCCGGCGCCGGGGCCGATGGTCTTCCGGGGGTTCCGGCTGGGGGTGCTGACCTGCGAGGACTGGTGGTTCCCCGCCGTGCCCGAGACCCTGGCCGAGAGCGGGGCGGAGGTATTGATCTCGCTCAACGGCAGTCCCTACGAAGTGGACAAGCAGCAGACCCGCATCGCGCTGGCCCGCAAGCGGGTGGCCGAGACGGGGCTGGCCTTTGCGTTCTGCGCCCAGGTAGGCGGGCAGGACGAGCTGGTATTCGAGGGGGCGAGCTTCGTGCTCAACCCCGACCAGACTCTGGCCGTGCAGATGCCCTTCTTCACCGAGAACCTGTGCCTGACCGAGTGGCGCCGTGCCGGCGAGCGGCTGGTCTGCGTGCCGCCGACGCCCCCATGCCAGGCGCCGGAGCCGGGGCACGAGGAGAGCATCTACCGGGCGATGATGCTGGGGCTTGCCGACTATGTGAACAAGAACCGCTTCCCGGGCGTGATTCTCGGTCTCTCCGGGGGGATCGATTCGGCGCTCTCGGCGGCGGTGGCGGTGGACGCGCTGGGGCCGGAGCGCGTGCGGGCGTTCATGATGCCGAGTCCCTACACCTCGCGCGAGAGCCTGGAGGACGCGGCGGCCTGTGCCGCGCTGCTGGGGATCGCCTGCGACACGGTGCCGATCGGCGGGGCGATGGAAGCCTTCGGGGCCGCGCTGGCGCCGGTCTTCGCGGACCGGCAGAGCGACACCACCGAGGAGAACATCCAGTCGCGCGCGCGGGGGCTGATCCTGATGGCGATCTCCAACAAGCTCGGGGCGATGCTGCTGACCACCGGCAACAAGAGCGAGATGTCGGTGGGCTATGCCACGCTCTACGGCGACATGTGCGGCGGCTATTCGGTGCTCAAGGACGTCTACAAGACCGAGGTGTTCGCCCTGGCGCGCTGGCGCAACGCCAACCTCCCCTTTGCGACATTGGGTCCGCGCGGGCCGGTGATGCCGCAGCGCGTGATCACCAAGCCGCCCTCGGCCGAGCTGAAGCCCAACCAGACCGACCAGGACACCCTGCCCCCCTACGAGGTGCTCGACGCCATTCTCGAAGGGCTGGTGGAGGGCGAGCAGAGCGTGGACGCGCTGGCGGCGCGGGGCTTCGCGCGCGAGACCGTGCTGCGGGTGTGGAAGATGCTCGACCGCGCCGAATACAAGCGTCGCCAGGCCCCGCCGGGAGTAAAGATCACCCCGCGCGCCTTCGGGCGGGACCGGCGCTACCCGATCACCAACGGATTCACGGGATTGATTGCATGAGCGACCTGTTTGCGCCGCAAGGCGGGTGGCGGGTACGGATTCACGACTTGTCGCTGCCGGCCGAAAACGATGCGATCGACGAGATCGGGCCGTTCGAGACGCTGATGCACGCCAACGAGTTCGCCCGGCGCTACGTGCGCGCCTCGTTCGAGACCTGCCGCCAGGCGGTGGGCGCGGGCGATGTGCTGCAGGCGTGGCGCTCCTGGGGCGAGGACGCCGAGGTGGTGGACGCCGGCGAGGGGGGCTGGAAGAGCGCCGACGCGCTGGCCGGATTCGTCGCCGTGACCGCCGGCGAGGAGGACTGCGACTGGCGTGCGCTCGACCCGCGACGGACGAATGACGCCGACGATGGGGACGCGGATGGCGATCCGGGGACGTCATGACCCCGCGCATCGCCCTGGCGGTCGCCCCGGCGGGGCCGCTCGGACTGGGCCAGGCCCGGATCCTGCTGCTCGCCTGGCTGCTGGGGCGGCGACTCGGCGGGCAGGTGATCCTGCGCATCGAGGGCGCGCCCCGGCCGGAGCAGCGCGCCGCGGCGGAGGCCGAGCTGCGCTGGCTCGGGCTGGACTGGGACGAGGTCTCGGTGCGCGCGGAGCATCCCGAGCGCTACGCCGCCGCCGCCGAGGCGCTGAAGGCGGCCGGAAGGCTCTATCCCTGCTTCGAATCCGAAGCTGAACTCAATGCCAAGCGCGAGCGCCGCCTGCGCGAGAGACGGGCGGTGCTCTACGACCGCGCCATGCTGCGCCTGACCCCGGAGCAGCGGGCCGCCGCCGAGGCGGGAGGAAAGCTGCCGCACTGGCGCTTCCTGCTCTCCGGACGGCCGGTGGCGTGGGAGGACCTGGTGCTCGGGCGCGCCGAGGTGAAGCTGCCGGCGATGTCCGACCCCGTTCTGGTGACCGCCGACGGGGCGCCGCTCGGGCTGCTCGCGGCGGTGGCCGACGCAGCGGCCGAGCGGGTGACCCACGTGGTGCGCGCCGCCGAGCTGATCGGGCAGAGCGGGCTGGGGCGCGACGTGCTTGCCGCCCTCGGGGCGCCGACCCCGGTGCTCGCGCATCCGGCGGGGCTGGCCGGGGCGGACGGCAAGCGGCTGGATCGACGCGCGGCGCGGCTCACGCTGCATGCGCTGCGGGCCGACGGGGTGCTGCCCGAGGTGCTGGCGGCATATCTCGCGGACCCCGGGGCTGGACGGGGCAAGGCCGCCCGGCCGGCGGAGATGGTGGCGGGGTTCGACCTCCGGCGTTGCGCGGCGGGGGGCTTCGAGATGCCCGCCCTGCTCAGGCTGAACCGGCGGGCGCTGGCGGAGGCGCCCTTCGCCGCGGTGGCCGGGCGCCTGCCGGCCGGGGCCACCGAGGCGTTCTGGCACGCCGTGCGGGGCGGGGTCGATCTGCTCGCCGAGGCGCGCGGCTACTGGGACGTGGTGGCGGGCAGCATCGTCCCGCCGGCGGTCGAGGGCGAGGAGGCCCTTCTGGCGGCGGCGCGCGAGACCCTTCCCGCCGAGCCCTGGGACGATGCGGTGTGGACGCGCTGGACCACCGCCCTGGCGGCCCGGCTCGGCCGGCCGGTGGAAGCGTTGGAGGCCCCGCTGCGTCTGGCGCTGACCGGCGAGGAGGACGGGCCGGGACTCACCGCCCTGCTGCCGCTGATCGGGCGGGCGCGGGTGGTGCGGCGGCTGGCCGACGCCGCCGGATAGGCCCCGGAAAGAATACGGAGAACATGCCATGAAGACGGGTTTCGGAATCGCCGGCATCGGCGGACGGATGGGGCAGCTGGTGGCCGAGGAGGTGCGCGCCGCCGGCGGCACCGTGGTCGGCGGCATCGACCGCGAGGGGAGGAGCGTGGAAGGCGAGCGGATGTTCGCCTCCATGGCCGAGCTTGCCGCCGCCTGCGCGGTGGTGATCGAGTTCGCCGCCGCCTCGGCCGTGGCCGGACACGCCGCGGCCATGGCCCAGGCGGGCGGGACCGCCTGGGTGCTGGGAACGACCGGGCTTTCGCCGGCCGACGAGGCTGCCGTGGCCGCCGCCGCCGAGCACTGTCCGGTGGTGTGCGCGCCCAATTTCTCGCCGGGGGTCAATCTGGTGCTGGCGCTCGCCGAGCGCATGGCCGCCGCCCTGCCGGCCGAACAATACGACGCCGAGATTCTCGAGATGCATCATCGCCAGAAGGTGGACGCGCCCTCCGGCACGGCGCTGGGAATCGGCCGCGCCGTGGCCCGCGGGCGTGGCGTGCGGCTGGAGGACGTGCGCACCCCCGCGCGCGAGGGCGTGACCGGGGCGCGCAAGACCGGCGAGATCGGCTTTGCCGCGCTGCGCGGGGGGCAGGTGGTGGGCGAGCACACGCTGCTCTTCGCCGCCGCCAACGAGCACATCAGCCTCACCCACCGCGCCTTCGACCGCCGCGCCTTCGCCGCCGGGGCGGTGCGCGCCGCGCAGTGGGTGCGCGGCAAGGCCAATGGCCTGTATTCCATGCAGGATGTGCTGGGTATGCACTGAGGGGGATTCTCGCCCGCAGGGCATGGGGTTGACCCTCGGCGTGGTTTCGGTCAGACCCCGGCAATTCCGCCGGCCGCTAGCGGCCATGTCCCTGTCACCCGTTCCCGGGAAGTAAAATGCGCGATAAGGGCGAATTCCTCTTCACATCAGAATCTGTTTCGGAAGGGCATCCCGACAAGGTTGCCGACCGCATCAGCGATACCGTGCTGGACACGTTCCTCGCGGCGGATCCCCACTCGCGCGTGGCCTGTGAGACCATGGTGACGACCAACCGGGTGATCCTCGCGGGCGAGACCCGTGGCCCGGCCTCCGTGACCCCCGAGCTGCTCATCGAGAAGACCCGCGAGGCCATCCACGACATCGGCTACGAGCAGGACGGCTTCCACTGGAAGAACGCCGACGTGAAGGTGTTCCTCCACGCCCAGT
Organism: uncultured Acetobacteraceae bacterium; assembly: GCA_937874445.1. Lineage (GTDB taxonomy): Bacteria > Pseudomonadota > Alphaproteobacteria > Acetobacterales > Acetobacteraceae > Rhodovastum. The sequence goes on from CALNAL010000072.1 coordinate 4,801, forward strand.
CCTCCGACATCGCCCAGGGCGTCGATGCCAGCGGCAACAAGGACGAGGGTGCCGGCGACCAGGGCATCATGTTCGGCTACGCCTGCAACGAGACGCCCACCCTGATGCCAGCGCCGCTCTACTATGCCCACGAGCTGCTGCGCCGCATCCACGACCTGCGCAAGGCGGGCGACGCCTCCGTCGCCGGGCTGCTGCCCGACGCCAAGAGCCAGGTGACGCTGCGCTACGTCGACGGCAAGCCCGTCGGCGCCACCAGCGTCGTGATCTCCACCCAGCACGAGGAGCGCCTCGAGCAGGACGAGATCAAGACCATGCTCCTCCCGCTCATCGAGAAGGTGCTGCCCGCCGGGTGGGTGCCGGGCGAGAAGGAGATCTACGTCAATCCCACCGGCAAGTTCGTCATCGGCGGGCCGGACGGCGACTGCGGGCTGACCGGGCGCAAGATCATCGTCGACACCTACGGCGGGGCCGCGCCGCACGGCGGCGGGGCCTTCTCGGGCAAGGACCCCTCCAAGGTGGACCGTTCCGCCGCCTATGTCTGCCGCTACCTCGCCAAGAACGTCGTCGCCGCCGGGCTGGCCAACGCCTGCACGCTGCAGATCAGCTACGCCATCGGCGTCTCCTACCCGCTCTCGCTCTACGTGGACCTGCACGGCAACCCCAAGGGCATCGACCAGGCCAAGCTGGAAAAGACCCTGCGCGAGCTGGTCAACCTCTCCCCGCGCGGCATCCGCGAGCACCTCAAGCTGAGCCGGCCCATCTATGTGCCGACCGCGGCCTACGGCCACTTCGGCCGTCACCCCGACCCGGCGAAGGGCACCTTCACCTGGGAAAAGACCGACCTGGTGGCGGATCTGAAGTCCGCCTTCGGGCTCTGAGCGAAAGTGCGGAACGGCGGGAGCTGAAACCCCCGCCGGACCGGCTCTACGGGCGCGGACGCGGCCATGTGCTGAGTCCGCGCCAACAGTTTCTGCTGGACACCACCCTGCCGCGGGCGCGCTTTCCGCTCGCCCGGGCCGCCACCCCCGCCGCCGCCTTCGCCGCCCCGATCGAGCGGCTGTGGCTGGAGGTCGGCTTCGGGTCCGGCGAGCACGCCGAGTCGCTGGCCCGCGCCAACCCCTCCGTCGGGTTGATCGCCTGCGAGGTGTTCGCCAACGGCATCTGCTCCCTGCTCGGCCGCCTCGTGCCCGAGGGCGGAGAGGCCGACGCGCCGCTGCCCGGCAACCTCCTTCTCTGGGACGACGACGCGCGCATCCTGCTGCGCGCCCTGCCCGACGGCGCGCTCGATGCGCTGTTCCTGATGTTCCCCGACCCCTGGCCCAAGGCCCGCCACGCCAAGCGGCGCTTCGTGCATCCGCTGGCGCTCGCGGCCATCGCCCGCGTGCTGCGGCCCGGGGCCGAATGGCGCATCGCCTCCGACGACCCGACCTACCAGCAGTGGGTCGCCGAGGTCCTCGCCGCCCAGACCCTGTTCGACGCCCCGCCGCCCGTCGGGGAGCGCCCCGCCGGCTGGCCCGCCACCCGCTACGAGGCCAAGGCCCTGCGCGCCGGACGGCACCCGCTCTACTGGTCGCTGCGGCGGCGCTGAAGAGAAGGGTAAGGTCTTCTTTTCCTGAAGGAAAAGAAGCAAAAGGACTTCATTCGTTTGGCGCTGCCTGTGGCGCGGAACCGGGACCGGGCACGGAATCCCAAAGGGGAAAAGTCTTTTGGTTCTTTTCTTCAGAAAAGAACCCCTTCCTTAACCTTGCCTACCGCCGTCGCCACGTGACAACGGAGCTGACGGCGTAGTTCCACACCAGGCTCATGGCGGCGCCGGCGATGCCGGCGATCCACCAGGCGGAGTGGACCTCGGAGTCGAAGAGGAAGGAGGAGACCGAGACGTTGGCCACCGCGCCGACCGAGCAGATCAGCGCGAAGCTGACCAGTCCGCCGAGCATCCGCCAGCCGCGCAGGCGGTTCTCGCGGAAGGTGAAGGCGTTGTTGAGGAAGAAATTGGCGAGGATGGCCGCCGCCGTCGCCACCGACTGGGCGAAGGGGAAGGCGAAGCCGGCCAGCCGCAGGCCGGCGAGCAGCACCACCAGATGCCCCGCGATGCCGAGCGCCCCCACCGCCGCGAACAGCAGGAAGCGCACCGGGATGACGTGGCCCATCATCTTGTCGGCCAGCAGCATGGCGTAGTCGCGCAGCACGCCGGCATCGAGCTTGCTTTCGCCGGAAGTGCGGGTGCGGAACTGGTAGGGGAACTCGGCGATCCTCGGCGGCGGATCGAGGGTGGCCAGCAGGTCGAGCAGGATCTTGAAGCCCAGCGCCGAAAGGCCGCGCACCGCGCGCAGGAAGGTGTCGCGGCGCAGCATGAAGAAGCCGCTCATCGGGTCGGTGCAGGGTGCCTTCATCACCAGGGCGGCGAGCTTGGTGGCGAATCCGCTCATGCTGGCGCGGGTGGCATCCCATTCCCCCAGCCCGCCGCCGGCGACGTAGCGGCTGCCCACCGCCAGCTCGGCGTCGCCCTGCGTCAGGGCGGCGAACATTTTCGGCAGCAGGGTCTCGTCGTGCTGGAGGTCGCCGTCCATGGCGGCGAGCACGGGGGCGGTGGAGGCCAGCGCCCCCTCGATGAACGCCGAGGAAAGGCCGCGCCGGCCGATGCGGTGCAGCAGCCGCACGCGCGGGTCGGCGGCGGCCAGCCCGGCGATGACCTCGCGGGTGCGGTCGGAGGAATCGTCGTCGACGAACAGCACCTCCCAGGCGATGCCGGCGAGCACCACGCGCAGGCGCTCGACCAGGCGGGCGACGTTGCCCTCCTCGTTGAGCACCGGGACTATGACGCAAAGGGAGGGGACACAAAGAGCGGGGACACAACGAGCGGGGACCGGAGGGCTGGAAACGGG
>CALNAL010000073.1 GCA_937874445.1 uncultured Acetobacteraceae bacterium
GCCGCTCCAGGTCGCAGCCGAGCGGCAGGTCCGGGCCGACGGCCAGCGCCACCCCCACCATGCCCTCGGCATGCGAAAGACTGAAGGAAATCCCGGCCGCCCGCCCCGCGAGCCGGGCCTCGGGCTTGCCATGGGAGCCGGCGACGAACGCCAGCGCCGCCGGGGCGATGCCGAGCGCGGCGGCAAGCTCCAGCCGCGCCAGCACGTGCGCGGCGATGAAGCCGACCCGCGCGCGCTCCATCGCGAACCGCGCCGCCCGCGCGCGCTCGGCCGCGTCCAGCACGACACACCAGGGCGCCACCGCCGCGGCATCGAGGCCGGCCGTGGGCAGCAGATAGACCTCGATCACCGGCACCGGACTACCCGCCCGTCAGCCGGAGGTCGCCGTTCGACAAGAAGGCCAGGCAACGCCTTCTTCTTTCGAAAAAAACCAAGAAAGCTTCGTTCATTTGCCCCCCTGCCCGATCCACGCGCGGCCCCCAACGGACGAAGTCCTTTCTGCTTCAGTTTCCTTCAGGAGGAAGAAGATCTTCCCCTTCTTCCGCCCGGGTCAGCCGCGTGGCGGCTCGCCCACCAGCCGCGCGTAGAGTTCGGGATCGCTCGCCCCCTCGGTGCTGAACACGAGCACCCGGCTTGCGGCGTCGAGGCCGAGGGCGTCGCGCGCGGCGGGGTCGGCGGCGGCGAGCAGAAAGCCTGCCAGCCCGACCGCGCCGGATTCTCCCGCCACCACGCCTGCCCGGGCCAGCAGCCGCATGGTGTCCACGGCCGCCCCCGCGGGAATGGCCAGGAAGGCGGTCGTCGCCGGGGCGAGTTCCCGCCAGGCCAGCGAGGCCGGCGCAGCCCGCGCGGCGGACGCGAACAGGCCGGCGGCGGCCTCCGGCTCGACCACGACCAGCCGCGGCGCCGGCGCGTAGCGGATGCGCATCTGCGCCGACACCGCCGCCGCGCAGCCGCCCCCCTCGCCGGGGACGAACACATGCGTCGGCGCGGCCCCGCTCCACGCATCGGCCGCCTCGTCGGCCATCACCCGGGTGCCCTGCATGATATCGCAGAGCACCGCCTCGCCGCCGGGCCTGGCGATGTCGGAGACCATCTGCCAGCCGGCGTCGCCGGCCACGCGCTCCGCCTCGCGGGCCGAATCGTCGGCCGTGCCGGCCACCCGGCGCACCTCGGCGCCGAGGCGGGCGATGGCGGCCGCCCGTCCGGAGCTGACCTGCTCATGGATGAAAATCACGCAGCGGCAGCCGAAGCGCTGCGCGCCCCAGGCCACCGCGCGCCCGTGGTTGCCGTCGGTCGCGCAGGTCACGGTGATCGCCTGCGTGGCTCCGGCGAAGCGCCCGCTTTCGAGGTCGGCGGTGGAGATCGCCCCGGTCACGCCCCGCCGGGCCAGCGCGACGCACAGCACCCGCGCCACCGCGTAGGCGCCGCCGAGCGCCGCGAAGCTGGCCTGCCCGAACCGCCCCGCCTCGTCCTTCAGCGCGAGCGCGCCCACCCCGGCCGCGGCCGCCACCGCGGCGAGGTCGTGCAGCGGGGTCGGCGCATAGCCGGGCCAGCCGCGGATATCGGCGGCGGCCGCGCGGAACCCGGCCAGCGGCAGCACCTCGGCCGGAATCGCCCCCGCGCGCGGATTGCGCAGGAGCCGGAACGGATACGCCCCGATCATCACGATGCCAGCGCGGCGCGTACCAGCGGCGCGAGCCGCTCCAGCAGCGGATCGGAGATCCCCTCCGCGCCCAGTCCCTCGCGGGTGTTGCAGAAATACTCGGCGGCGCTGCCCATCGGTCCGTGCGCGGCGGCGATGCGTCGCGCCGTCTCCTCCGCTCCGGCCGGCGGTGCGTAGGCGGGAGCGGAGGGGTTGATGGTGAAGGTGATCGCCGAGGTCCCCTGCCCCTCCAGCGCCACCCAGCGCGGGATGTAGGAATCGGTAATCATCTCGCGCCGCCACAGCAGGTCGAGCTCGGTCGCGCTCTCCTCCTCGGCGATGCGGAAGGCCACCCCGGCGCAGGTTCCGCCCTCCACCAGCCCCAGCATCAGCGCCGGCTGATCGGGCGTACCGCGCCCTCCCGCGGCGGCGAGGCAGAAGGCGCGCTGCCACCCGGCGATGCGCGCCACCCGCCGTTCGCGAAAGTGGAATGTGGGGTTCCAGATCAACGACCCGTAGGCGAACACCCAGACCCCGTCCCGCCCCTCTGCGTGCTCGGGGGGGCGCGCGGCGAGGGTCGCCTCCAGCGAGGCCCGGCGCTGGGCGTCGCTCTGCATCGGCAGGTCGATGCCGGCATGACGGATCATCTCCGCGAAGCCGGCGTTGAGGAGAAATTCCCGCGTCAGTTTGGGGGGCTTGGAAGGAGCATTCATGTCCGTCACCTCGCCTCACCACGTCCGGGAAATCAAGCCCGGAGAGGCCAGAAAAGACTTCTTTTGCTTTCCGGACAAAGAAGAATAAGGCGCCATCTCCATTTGACTCCGTGCCTGCCGCGGACACGGAGCCTTAAAGGGACGGCGCCTTCGTGGTTCTTTTTTCTCGAAAGAACACCTCGATCCTTGGCGGCCCCCAGCCCCTCTCAGGCGCCGCCGCTGACGTAGGCGCGCAGCCCGTCCACCTCGGATTCGAGCTGCTCCAGCCGCGCCTTGACGAGGTCGCCGATCGAGACCAGCCCCACCAGCTCCCCCTCCCGCAGCACCGGCAGGTGGCGGAACCGTCCGCTGGTCATCATCCCGAGGGCGACGAGCGGGGTGGTCGCCGGGCTGGCGGTGCGGATCTCGCGGGTCATCCACGCCGAGACCGTATCCGCGAATCCCTCGGCCCCGCGCGCGGCCAGGGCGCGCACCACGTCGCGCTCGCTGAGAATCCCCGCCAGGCGCCCATCGGCCTCGCGGATCACCACCGCGCCGATGCGGCGCGCCCCCAGGAGCCGAGCGGCCTCTGCCAGGCTGGCTCCCGGCGGAAGGGAGACGACCTCTCCCCCCTTCCCCTTGAGAATTGCGGCAACCGTCATGGTTCTGGTCCTCCCCACACGGCCGGCCGCGCCCTTGTCTTCCAGGCTCCTCACACCGGCCACGGGGAGTTTGCCAGACTTGCCCCCCGCGAGGCAAAGCCCGTGCCTCCTGCCGGCGATCACGTTCACGGAATCGCTATACGGCCTCGGGGGTGAACATCGTGGCGGGATGCACGAACTCCTCCTGGGCCGCGACCGTCAGGATTTCGCGCGAGCCGGCCTCGGCGGTGCGCCGCAGCAGGCCGTGGACGGAGGAACCCGCCGCCGCCAGCGCCTCGCGCGCGCTGCCCGTGGCCAGCCGGTGGAACAGGTAGAGCGCGGCCATGGCGTCGCCCGCCCCGTTGATGGCCAGCGGCAGGCGGGGCGTGCGCAGCAGGTGGAAGGCCCCGTCCTCGCCGGCCAGCATGTCGATCGCGCCCGCCGGAGTGGCGTCGGTGGTCAGCGAGGTCACCAGCACGCTGCGCGGCCCGCCGGCGCGCATCCGCTCCTGCAACGCCGCCACCGCCGCCTTGGCCTCGTCCAGCGTGCGGGTGGGCAGGCCGGTGAGGTAGTGCAGCTCGAAGAGGTTGGGGGTCGTGATGTCGGCCTGCGCGATGGCCCGCTCGCGCAGGAACTCCGGAATGCCGGGGCGCACGTACACGCCCTCGCCCTCGTCGCCGATCACCGGGTCGCAGCAGTAGAGCGCGGCCGGGTTGGCGGCCTGCACCCGCTCCACCGCATCGAGGATCGCCGCGCCGATGTCGGCATCGCCCATGTAGCCCGAGAGCACGGCATCGCAGCGTCCCAGGACCCCGCGCGCCTCCACCCCCTCGATCACCGCATGCACCTGCTCGCCGGTATAGACCTGCCCGGTCCAGGCGCCGTAGCCGGTGTGGTTGGAAAACTGCACGGTGTTGACGGCCCACACCTCCGCCCCCAGCCGCTGCAACGGGAACACCGCCGAGGCGTTGCCCACATGCCCGTAGGCCACCCAGGACTGGATCGAGAGAATGTTCATGCGTCGAGTCTGCCCGCCGGAAGAAGCCGCGATGCGCCTGCTCTAGGCGAGGGCACCGGCAACCGTCAAACCGCCTTGCCCGCAGGGCACCTCCCGGTCTGATTGGGGGCTCGGGAAGGAAGGGAAGGCTTCTTTTTCCTGAAGGAAAACGAAGCAAAAAGGACTTTGTTCATTAAGCTCCGCGCGTGTCGCTGGCGCGGAGCCAAACGAACAAAGCTTTCTTGGTTCTTCTTGCTCGCAAGAAGAACACCTTGCCTTGCTTCCCTTCCCTTCCCTGCCCTGCCCTTGCCTGCGCCGGCGCGGGGGCGTTTGCTGGGCGGCGCCACGGAGGTCGCAACCATGTCGCATCTGTTCAGCCCGATCAGCTTCCGCGCGGTGCATCTGCGCAACCGCATCGCCGTCTCGCCGATGTGCCAGTACAGCGCGACGGACGGCCTGGGCACCGACTGGCACATCCAGAATCTCGGGGCCAAGGCGGCCGGCGGGGCCGGGCTGGTATTCACCGAGGCGGTGGCGGTCGAGCCGCGGGGGCGCATCACCCCGTTCTGCCTGGGGCTGTGGAGCGACGCCCAGCAGGAATTCCTCGCCCGCCTGGCCGCGGTCATCGCGCGGTGCGGGGCGGTGCCGGGCATCCAGCTCGCCCATGCCGGACGCAAGGCCTCCTCCGCCCGCCCGTGGGAGGGCCGTCTCGGCATCCCGCCCGCGCGGGGCGGCTGGACCACCCTAGCCCCCAGCCCGCTCCCCTTCGGCGAGGGCTACCTGCCGCCGGAGGAACTCGGCCCCGCCGGCATCGCCGCCCTCGTCGCGGAGTTTGCCGCCGCCACCCGCCGCGCCCTGGCCGCCGGCTTCAAGGTCATCGAGCTGCACGCCGCGCACGGCTACCTTCTCCACCAGTTCCTCTCCCCCGTCTCCAACCACCGCACCGACGCCTATGGCGGCGACCTCGCGGGCCGTGCCCGCCTGCTCTTCGAGGTGGTCGCGGCGGTGCGCGCGGTCTGGCCCGCCGAGCTGCCGCTCTTCGTGCGCCTGTCGATGGTGGATTGGATGGAAGGCGGCCTGACCCTCGCCGAGACGGTGGAAATCGCCCGCCGCCTCAAGGCCACCGGCGGCGTGGACCTGCTCGACTGCTCCTCGGGCGGCATCGCCGGGAAGGGGCCGCACATCCCCTCGACCCACCCCGGCTACCAGGTGCCCTTTGCCGAGGCCGCCCGCCGCGAGGCCGGCATCGCCACCGGCGCGGTCGGACGCATCGCCGCGCCCGCCCAGGCGGAGGACATCGTCGCCAACCACCGGGCCGATCTGGTCTTCCTCGGCCGCATCCTGCTGGCCGACCCCGGCTGGCCGCTGCGCGCGGCCCTCGCGCTCGGCGACGAGCCGCCGCTCGCCCCGCCCTACGCCCGCGCCCTGTTCCGCTGACGCCGTCTGCCGCTTACGGCCCCTTGGGGGGATCGCAGCGGAACCCCGCCTCCGCGCGCCGGATGTGCCCGCAGCTGCACCCGGGGAAATGCGTGGTGCAGAACAGCGTCTCGGTCTCGCAGTAGCGCTCCAGCAGGGCCCGCCGGGTGTGGGCGGCGCGCGCCGGGTCCCAGTCGAACCACGGCGAAAGCTCGGGGTGGGCGAGCTGGAGGGGGGAATGGAGGGCATCCCCGGTCAGCACCGCGAGGTCCCGCCCGCGCCCGATGCGGACGGAAAAATGGTCCGGCGTATGGCCCGGGGTCGGCAGCAGGCGCAGCGATTCGGTCAGTTCGAGGTCGGAGCCGATCAGCTCCGCCCGCCCGGCGGCCACCACCGGCAGCACGGAATCGACCAGCGCCGCCACCGGGGTGCGGGCGTTCTCCGCCTCCCAGTGGGCGAGTTCCCTGGCCGAGAAGAGGTAGCGCGCATGGGGAAAGGTCGGCACCCAGCGGCCGTTCTCCAGCCGGGTATTCCAGCCCACGTGGTCGGCATGGAGATGGGTGCACATCACCACGTCGATGTCCTGCACGCTCAGCCCGAGTTCCGCGAGCCCGCCGAGAAAGCGATGGTCGTGCCGGCGGTGCCAGGAGGGGCGGCCGGGGCGCTCCTTGTCGTTGCCGATGCAGCTGTCCACCAGCACGTTCATCCCGGGCAGGCGCACGAGATAGGCCTGGTAGCGGAACACCGCCTGGTCCGCCGCATCGAGCGCCTCCCCCAGCGTGGGCCGCGCGGCGTCAAGCTGGGCGGGGGTGAGCGCGGGAAACAGCTTGCGGATGTCGGAATAAGGCCCCTCGTCCTCGATGAGGCCGTGAAGAGTGATCTCGCCGAGCGAAAACGTGGTGATGGGCATGCGATTCTCCTGCCGGGTGCGATCAGGCGGGTGCGATCAGGTGGGGACGATCAGATGGAGGACGATCAGATGGAGGACGATCAGGCGGGATCGGGCCCGACGCGCACGAGCATCTTGCCGAAATTGCCGCCGCGCAGCACCAGGCGCAGGGCCTCGGGCGCCGCGTCGAGGCCATCCATGACGGTCTGGCGGAAGCGCAGCGAGCCGTCGCGCACCCAGGGGGCGGCCAGGGCGCGCCATTCGGCGAAGCGCTCGGGATGGTCGCCCACCAGCAGGCCCTCGATGCGCACGCGCCGGCCCACGACGAAGCCGAGGTTGGGGCCGCGCGGGAAGGTGGCCTCGTTGTACTGCGCGACCATGCCGCACATCACCACGCGGGCGTGGACGTTGAGCATGCGGAACACGATCTCCTGCACCACGCCCCCGACGTTCTCGAAATAGACGTCGATGCCATTGGGGCAGGCCAGGGCGAGGCTGTCGGCGAGGTTGGCGGCGTGGTGGTCCACGCAGTCGTCGAAGCCGAATTTCTCCTGCACCCAGACGCATTTCTCCGGCCCGCCGGCGATTCCCACCACGCGCGCCCCGGCGCGTCTGGCCAGCTGCCCCGCCACCGCCCCCACCGGCCCGGAAGCGGCCGAGACCACCACGGTCTCGCCGGCCTTGGGCTGGCCGATGTCCTTCATGCCGGAATAGGCGGTGGTCCCGGGCATGCCGAGCACGCCGAGCCAGGCGCCGAGGGGAATGTCCTTCTCCCGCGCGACAGGGGTCAGCACGCCGGCGGGCGAAAGCGTGTGGGTCTGCCATCCGCGCGCGCCCACCACCAGATCGCCCGGGCTGAAGGCGGGGTCGCCGGAGGCGAGCACCTCGCCCACGCTCTCGCCGGTCATCACCTCGCCGAGGGCAATGGAGGGGGCATAGGAAGGCCGGTCGGAAAGACGGCCGCGCATGTAGGGGTCGATGGACAGCAGGATGGTGCGCGTCAGCACCTCGCCCTCGCCCGGCGCGGGCATGGGCTCCTCGACCAGGCTGAAATCCTCGCGCCTGGGCTCCCCCGATGGCCTCCGGCGCAGCACCAGGGAGCGTCGCGTTTCCGGAATGTCGGACATGGGAGTTCTCTCCTTACCTGCCATCCCCTGTCGATCTGGGGCCGGCCGCACCGCCCGTCAAGCGACGGCCATGTCGCGGTTCGGCACGGCCGGCACGGCAAAGCAAGGCAAGGTGTTCTCCTTTCGGGAAAGGAGAACCAGGAAAGCTTTGTTCCTTTGGCTCCGCGTCTGCCCCCGGCCCCAGGTCTCCCCGGAGAAGCCCGGAACCGGGGAAATATAGCGCATTCAAAATATTTATTTTGGCCACGAGGGAGGATGGGCTTCTGCCCATCACCGCCCCCCTATTTTCCTTGCCTCCCGGCACCGAGTGTGCTAGGAATGTTTTCATGAATGCAGCGGCCTTCCTCTCCCGTCTCTCCACC
>CALNAL010000074.1 GCA_937874445.1 uncultured Acetobacteraceae bacterium
GATTTTGTTTTTTAATGATACGGCGACCACCGAGAGCTACACCCCGTCGAGCGCCGCCACCGCCCCGAAGCGCTTGCGCACCTCGCGCAGGGCCACGATCTCGGCCGCCGGCGCCCCTTGCGGGACGGCAGCGGTCAGGTCGCGTTGCAATACGTCGAACATGGCCCGGCCCTCAGAACGCCGGGACCACGTAGCCCTTCCACGTCGCCTTCAGCGCGTCGCGGAAGCGGTCGGTGTGGATGCTCTCCACCAGGGTCTTCACCCAGGGCTCGTTCTCGCGCCCCTGCTTCACCGCGACGATGTTGCGGTAGGGGTTGTTCTCCGTCGGCTCGACGGCGATGCGCTCGTGGGCGATGTCGAGCCCGGCCGTCACCGCCCAGTTGGTGTTGACCACGGCGACGTCGAGGTCGCTGAGCGAGCGGCCGAGGATGCCGGCGTCGAGTTCGACGATCTTCAGCCCCTTCGGATTCTCGGCGATGTCGCGCGCCGTGGCGGTCAGCCCCGCGCCCGCCCGCAGCTTGATCAGCCCCAGGGTCTGCAGCAGCAGCAGGCCGCGCCCGCCGTTGGTCGGGTCGTTGGGCACGCCGACGCGGGCGCCCCGGCCAATCTCGGAGACCGCGTGGAGCTTGCGCGAATACACCCCGATCGGCGCGATATAGGTGAAGCCCACCGCCACCAGATGGTAGCCGCGGCTCTTGACCTGGTCCTCCAGGTAAGGCCCGTGCTGGAAGGCATTGGCATCGATGTCGCCGTGCTCCAGCGCCGCGTTGGGCACGACGTAGTCGTTGAAGCCGATGATTTTCACATCCAGGCCACGTGCTTTGGCCTCCTCGGCGGCGGCGCGGAACACGTCCTCGCTCTCGCCGGACATGGTGCCCAGGCGAATGGAGGTGGCCGCCCGGGCCGGGCGGACGATGGAAAACAGGGGCAGGAGCGCCGGCAACGCCAGCACGCTCCGCCGCGCCAGGCGCGGGGTCGATCGGGTCATGGGAGATCTCTCTGGATAACGGTCACGACCGCGGCCGGCCGTAGCGGCCGGGCGTCAGATCGCGAGAAAACGACGAAAAAAGCGAAGTGAAAGCGTCAACAGCCGTCGAGGGGTCGACGCAGCCAGGGGCATCCGCCCCACCGCATGCTCATTCGCATACCCATCGCCGTGCCGCACGCGGGTGCGGTCAGAACCGGACAAGTGGGGGTGCGGGGAGTCATGGCGTAACGCGTCTCCAAAGCAGCGGGAGGAGACTAGGGGGGGCTTTCTGCGATTGTCAACGCCCTATTGAAAATTCACCACAGCATTGCCGTGGAATCAGGGCACGGCCCTCTCCGCCGGGAGGGGCGCGCCAAGGAAGGGAAGCCCTTCTTTTTCCTGAAGGAAAAAGAAGCAAAAAGGACTTTTCCCCATTTGGCTCCACGCGTGACCCCGGCGCGGAGCCCTTAACGAATAAAGCTTTCCTGGTTCTCCTTTCCCGAAAGGAGAACACCTTCCTTGCCTTGCTTGCCGGCGGAACGACCGGGCCTCAGGCCTGCTTGCGCTCGATCAGGCTGCGGCGGATTTTCCGGCCGCGCAGGATGCGGTCCTCGATATAGGCGGAATCGCCGCGCCGCACGGCGCCGGCCATGGTCTGCACATCCTCGGTGAAGCGTGCCAGCATCTCCAGCAGCGCCTCGCGGTTGTTGAGGAAGATGTCGCGCCACATCACCGGGTCGGAGGCGGCGATGCGGGTGAAGTCGCGGAAGCCCGAGGCGGCGAAGTCCAGCACCTGCTGGCGGCTTTCGTCCTGCAGGTCGTCGGCGGTGCCGCAGATGGTGAAGGCGATCAGGTGCGGCAGGTGGCTGACGATGGCCAGCACCATGTCGTGGTGGTGCGGGTCGAGCACCGAGATCATCGAGCCGCAGCGGCGCCAGAACTCGGAGATTTTTTCCACCGCCGCGGGGTCGGTGCCCGCGGGCGGGGTGAGCAGGCACCAGCGGCCGCGGAACAGCTCGACGAAGCCCGAATCCGGCCCGGAGAACTCGGTGCCGGCCAGCGGATGGGCCGGCACGAAGGGCACGCCCTCGGGCAGGAAGGGCGTGACGTCGCGGATCACCGACTGCTTGGTCGAGCCCACGTCGGTAAGGATGCAGCCCGGCGCGAGATGCGGGGCGATGGCCTCGGCCAGCGCTGTGTAGGCGCCCACCGGGGCGGCCAGCATCACGCAGTCGGCGCCCTCCACGGCGCGGGCGGGGTCGAGCTCGGTGCGGTCGGCGAGGCCGAGCTCGCGCACGCGGGCCAGCGTGGCCTCGGTGTGGGCGTTGGCCACCACCTCGGCGGCGAGGTCGCCCTGGGCGCGGGCGATGCGCGCCACCGAGCTGCCGATCAGCCCGACGCCGAGCAGCGCCAGCCGGCGAAAGAGGGGCTCAGCCATCGGCGCGGGCCGCCTCGGCCGCCATGAAGGTTTCCAGCGCGTCGGCCACCAGGGTGCACTCCTCGGCGGTGCCGACGGTGATGCGCAGACAGGCCGGCAGGTCGTAGCCGCCCATCGGACGGACGATGATGCCCCGTCCGCGCAGGAAGGCGTCCGCGCCCCGGGCCCGCTCGGGGGTGGCGAAATCGGCCAGCAGGAAATTGCCGTGGCTCGGCCACACCTTGATGCCGGCCTTCTCCAGCGCCGCCGCCAGCCGGGCGCGCCATTCGGTGTTGTGGGCCACGCCCTTCTCCACCCATCCCGGCTCGGCGAGCGCGGCCACCGCCGCCGCCTGCGAGGCGATGGTGAGGTTGAACACCCCGCGCACCCGGTTGATGAGGTCGATCATCTCCCGCGTGCCATAGGCCCAGCCCACGCGCATCCCGCCCATCCCGAAGATCTTGGAGAAGGTGCGCAGCATGAGCGTGTTGTCGGTGCGCGCCACCAGCCCGGCCCCGGCGTCGTAGTCGGGCTCGGTGACGTATTCGGCGTAGGCGGCATCCACCACCAGCAGCACGTGCGCGGGCAGTCCGGCGCGCAGGCGGGCCAGCTCGGCGGGCGCCAGCAGGCTGCCGGTGGGATTGTTGGGGTTGGCGATGAAGAGGATTTTCGTCGCCGGCGTGACCGCGGCGAGCAGCGCATCGACATCGGCGGTGAGATTGCGCTCGGGCACCTTGATGACCCGCGCGCCCGAATAGGTGCCCGAGATCTGGTACATCGTGAAGCCGTGCATGGACATCAGGATGTCCGCGCCGGGACCGCCCCAGATGTGGCAGATGTGCTGGATCAGCTCGTCCGAGCCGGTGCCGCAGACGATGCGCGCGGGGTCGAGCCCGAAGCGCTTGCCGATGGCCCGGCGCAGCTCGCGGGAATCGCCGTCGGGGTAGCGGTGCATCTCGGCGGCGGCCTGGCGGAAGGCGGCCTGCGCGCCCGGCGGCGGCCCGAAGGCGCCCTCGTTGGAGGAGAGCTTGACCACCCGGTTGGCTCCGACCACCCGCGATTCCCCCGCGACATAGGGGGTGATGGCCAGGATCTGCGGGTTGGGCTGCGGGCCGGTCATGGATTTTCTCCCTGCCCAGTAGCCGCGGGGGCGGGCACGGGCGTGGCATAGGCGCCCAGCACGACGGGCGGGCGCGGCACCCCTCCCCGTGGACCCGCCAGGGCGGCGGCCAGAGCGGCGAGGCGGGCATCGTCCTCGCGCACGAAGCCGGCCACGTCCAGCATGGCCAGCGCCACATCGCCCCCGGGGGCGCGCCAGAACAGCGTGCGGATCTCGGCGAACCCGGCGGCGGCCACCAGCTCGGCCACGCGCGTGCGGCTGAGCGTGGGCGCGAACTCCAGCCCGAGCAGCGTGCGGTCCTCCCCCGAGGGGTCGGGCGGCACCGTGGCGAGCACCAGCGCCTGGGCCCGCGGCGCCCCTTCCGGCCGCGGCGCCCAGAAGGGCAGGCGGGCCACCACATAGAGGCGCGGCTCGGTGCGGTGCATCAGCCCCGGCCACCAGGGAGCGGGCTCGCCCTCGGCGGGCAGCGGCAGCACGACGGCGGCGACGCGGCCGGCGGCCAGATCGCCGATCGCCTGCGCCGCGCTGCGATGGGCCCGCAGCGGGGTGAGTGCCCCGAAATGCTCCCGCGCCAGAGCGACCGTCCCCACGCCCGGCTCGGGCTCGGCCGCGGCGATGGTGGTGGGGGTCTGCATGGCGGTGGTGCCGGCCAGCAGCTCGCGCCAGACGCGCACCACGCACTGCGCCGGCAGCCCGCCGCGGTGGCGGGCCAGCAGATGGCGCAGGATGGCCGCCTCGCGCCCGGGCCGCAGCGCCACGCGCCCCTTGCCGCCCTCGGCGGCCACGCGCGCCACCACCTCGGCACGGGCCATCAGCAGATCGTGGAGGGCCTCGTCGAGGCGGTCGATCTCCGCGCGCAGTCCGGCCAGCGCCGCATCCGGCGATGCCGGCGCCTCCGCATCCGCTCCGCCTGGAGCAACTTCCGACATGTTCGACCGGCCCGGCTGGTTGGAATCCAATCGGGGAGGCATAGACGAAGCAGACCCTTCTGCATAGGCGGAGCGCCCGCATGAGTGTTGCAAGCAGCGCCGGTCGGGCCATATCCATGAGGTTCCATGGACACCACCCCGCTGCCACAGGTCGCGCATCAACACCTGGTCTTCGAGGACGGGCTCGCACTCGACTGCGGCCGCCATCTGGCACGTCTGGAGGTGGCCTACCGCACCTACGGCACCCTCAACGCCGCGCGCAGCAACGCCATCCTGATCTGCCACGCCCTCACCGGCGACCAGTATGTCGCCGAGCCCCAGCCGCTCACCGGCAAGCCCGGCTGGTGGGAGCTGGTGGTGGGGCCGGGCAAGCCGATCGACACCGACCGCTACTTCGTGCTCTGCGCCAACGTGCTGGGCGGCTGCATGGGCTCCACCGGCCCGCGCAGCCCCCGCGACGACGGGCCCGGCCTGTGGGGCACCGATTTCCCCCCCGTCACCGTCCACGACATGGTGGCCGCCCAGCGCAAGCTGGTGACGCATTTCGGCATCAGCCGGCTGTTCGCCGTGATCGGCGGCTCGATGGGCGGGATGCAGGTGCTCGAGTGGGCCGCCTCCTACCCCGAGATGGTGTTCGCCGCGGTGCCCATCGCCACCGCCGCCTATCATTCCGCGCAGAACATCGCCTTCGACGAGGTGGGGCGCCAGGCGATCTTCGCCGACCCCGACTGGAAGGGCGGACGCTACTGGGAGGACGGCACCATCCCCGCGCGCGGCCTGGCGGTGGCGCGGATGTGCGCGCACATCACCTACCTCTCCGAGGATGCCCTCAACCGCAAGTTCGGCCGCCGCCTGCGCACCCGCCCCACCGCGCCCGAGGGTGCTACGACCGACGGCACTCCGACCGCCGCCCCCCCTCCTTCGGTGTTCTCCGACAAGTTCGAGGTGCAGAGCTACCTGCACCACCAGGGCTCCACCTTCGTGCGCCGCTTCGACGCCAACTCCTACCTCGCCATCACCCGGGCGATGGACTACTTCGACCTCGCCGCCGAGTACGACGGCAACCTCGCCGCCGCCTTCGCCGGCACCCGCACCCGCTTCCTGCTGGTCAGCTTCACCTCCGACTGGCTGTTCCCCACCAGCGAAAGCCGGGCCATCGCGCGCGCCCTCAACGGCGTGGCCGCCAACGTCTCCTTCGTCGAGATCGCCTCCGACAAGGGCCACGACGCCTTCCTGCTCGACGAGCCCGACTTCTTCCGCACCCTCTCGGGCTTCCTCTCCGGCTGCGCCGAGCATGCCGGCCTGGCCCCATCCTCTCGCGAAGAGTCGAGCAGAGAGGAGCCGCCGCGATGAACGCCGCCGCCGAACCGATCCGCTACGTCGCCAAGAACATGCGCCTCGACCAGCGGCTGATCGCCGAGATGGTGGAGGCCGGCAGCCGCGTGCTCGACATCGGCTGCGGTGACGGCGCCCTCATCGAATATCTCTCGCGCACCCGCGGCTGCGACGCGCGCGGCATCGAGATCGACATGGCCGAGGTCACCCACGCCGTCGGCCGCGGCCTGCCCGTCATGCACGGCGACGCCGATGCCGACCTCGCCCAGTATCCCGACGGCGCCTTCGACTACGTGGTGCTCTCGCGCACCCTCCAGGCGGTGGAAAAGCCCCGCGAGGTGCTGCGCCAGATGCTGCGCATCGGCGCCCGCGCCGTGGTCAGCTTCCCCAACTTCGGCCACTGGCAGCTGCGCTGGCAGCTCCTCACCCGCGGACGCATGCCGATGACCTCGGTGTGGGGCCGCTATTGGTACGAAACCCCCAACATCCACCCCTGCACCATCCGCGACTTCTTCGACCTCTGCACCCAGGAGGGCTACCGCGTGGAACGCTGGCTCGCGGTGGACGACGCCGGCCAGCGCTCGCCCTGGCGGCGCGCCCCCCGCCTCGCCAACCTGTTCGGCGAGCAGGCGCTCTTCCTGCTGCGGAAGGCATAGAAGCTTTTTGCCTTCCGGAAAAAGCAGCAAAAGGACTTTTGTTCGTTAAGGCTCCGCGCCCGCCCCAGGCGCGAAGCCCTTAACGAATGAAGCTTTCCTGGTTCTCCTTTCCCGAAAGGAGAACACCTTGCCTTGCCTTGCCTTGCCTTCCCTTGCCTTGCCCTGCCGAACGGGCCTTTCAGCCCCGCCGCCGTCGCTCGCGCGAGGCATTGTAGAGTCCGCTCGCCATGATGATCCCCGCGCCCGTCAGGGTCATCGCATCGGGGATGCCGCCGAACAGCAGCCACCCGTAGAAGCCGGAGTAGAGCAGCTGCAGATACGAGATGGGCGCCAGCACCGAGGCCTGTGCCCGCCGGTAGGCCAGCACCGTCAGGTAGTGCGCGCCCGAGGAGAACAGCCCGATCGCCAGGCCCTCCGCCACCTGGAACGCCGAGGGGAAGCGGAAGTCGAACGGCAGCAGGGCGCTGATCACCACGAATCCCGTCAGCCCCGACCACAGCATGGTGGTGCTGTTGCGCTCCCCGGCCAGCTTGCGCGTGAGGATCACCGCGCTCGACCAGCCCAGCGAGGAGGTGAGGGTAATCAGCGCCGCCGGCTGGAAGGCGGAGGTGCCGGGGCGGATCACCACCAGCACGCCGATCATCCCCGCCGCCACCACCAGCCAGCGCCGCAGACCCACCTTCTCGTGCAGGAACGGAACCGAGAGCACGGTGATGAGAATGGGCGAGAGAAAGGCGATGGCGGTCGCATCCGCGAGCGGCAGGTAGTGCGTCGAGGCGTTGAAGCAGACCGCCGAGACCGTCATCCCCAGGCCGCGGCAGAACTGCAACCGGGGATGGTGGGTGCGCAGCCACAGATGCCGCCGTCCGCCCCCCAGCTGCATCGCCACGGCCACGCCCACGAAGGCCAGATAGCGCAGCCAGCCGATCTCGATGGCGGGCAGCGTCTCGATCAGGTGCTTGCCGAGAGCGTCGGAGGTGCTGAACATCAGCAGCGCGACCAGCAGCAGCCCGATGCCGCGCAGGGAATTGTTCATGGAGCGAGACCGGAGTGAGGGGAAGGTGAGGATGAATCGCGCATGTGCGCCGGAGACTCCGCCGATGCAAGGGCGTCGATGAGCCGGCAGACGCTCCCGCCGCCCGGCCCGCCGCCCGGCCCGTCGCAGCGCCTGCGTCTGCGGGTGCGCGGCACGGTGCAGGGGGTGGGCATGCGTCCGCACCTCTGGCGCCTGGCCGCCACCCTGGGGCTGAGCGGCACCGTGCGCAACGATGCCGAGGGCGTGCTGGCCGAGGTGCAGGGCCCCCGCGCCGCCGAGTTCGCCCCCGCGC